>MKRS01000356.1 GCA_001897035.1 Bacteroidales bacterium 45-6 | reverse complement strand
AAACGGGCTTGCCCGAATACTGGATAAATTGATTCAATATCTTTTCATTCACATCTTCTTCCTTAGTCTCGAAGCGGGCAAAAGAACGAACTCCGATGACGTCGCAATACTGGGCCATCACGGGGATCGCTTCGAGGATATGCTCCGACTTGTCGCCGTCCATTATCACGCCACGCTCCGTTTCCAGCTTCCACGCTCCCTGGTTCACATCCAGCACCATGGTGTTCATCCCGAGGTTCATCCCCGCTTTTTGCGTACTCAAGCGTGTGCGTAGGCTCGAGTTGAAAAAAACCATCAGCAGAGTTTTATTTTCGCCCAAATGTTTGTAAGCATATCTGTTTTTCTTGATTTCCAGCGCTTCACGCACTGCTTCTTTCAAGTTACCTAAGTCTTTGACATTGGTGTAAGATTTCATAATTATTTTGATAATTTGAAGATTAGTAAATTAATAATTTGGAAGTCAGCGAATCTGTCCATTTCCTTCGATGATCCATTTGTAGCTGCACAGTTCGGCCAATGCCATGGGGCCGCGGGCATGGAGCTTCTGCGTGCTGATGCCGATCTCGGCACCGAAGCCGAATTGTCCGCCATCGGTGAAAGCGGTGGAAACATTGGCATAGACGCAGGCAGCATCGACTGTTTTCTCGAACAGCTCGACAGCATTCCTGTCCTCAGCAACAATGCACTCGCTGTGCTTTGATCCAAACTGCTCGATATGCGCCAAAGCTTCGCCGAGGCTATCCACAGTCTTGACGGCCATGATGTAATCCAGAAATTCCGTGCCGAAGCTTTCGTCCGTTGCCGGCTTCAAGAGTTCTGCAGGATATTTTCCGGATAGCACTTCCAATGCCCTTTTGTCGGCATAAATCAGCACATTCGAAGCTTCCAGTTTGACAGTCAGCGCAGGCAAATCATCCAGCCTTTCGGAATGAACAATCAAACAATCCAATGAATTGCACACACTCACCCGGCGGGTTTTCGAGTTGCACACGATGGCTGCACCTTGAGCCACATCTCCTGATCGGTCAAAATATGTATGGCAAACACCTGCACCGGTTTCAATCACCGGAATCCGGGCATTTTCGCGCACGAAGTCAATCAGGGCCTTGCTTCCGCGGGGAATAATCATATCTACATATTCGCGCGCATGCAACAAGGCATTCGTAGCCTCCCTGTCGTCGGGCAGCAAAGTGCAGACATACGGGTCAATGCCGTTCCTGACCAATACGTCCTGGATCACTTTCAGGACGGCGATATTCGAGAAATGGGCATCCGACCCACCCTTCAGCACGCAACCATTGCCTGATTTGAAGCAAAGCGAAAACACATCGAAAGTAACATTGGGACGGGCTTCATAGATAATGCCGATAACACCAAACGGAACTGTGATTTTCGAAATTTTCATGCCATTGGGGCGCACATAACTATCCAAAACCCTCCCTTGCGGAAAGGGCAAAGTAGCCACGTTCCTCATATCGGAAGCAATCCCTTCGATACGTTCGAGAGTAAGCTTTAGGCGGTCGTATTTCGGATTTTCAGGATCCATACGGTCCAAATCCTTCTGGTTTTCCAACAAAATACTCGAGGCTTGAGCCTCGGCAGCATCCGCTACCTCCAAAAGTACCTTGTTGATTAACTCGTTTTCCAACAATTTCAGAGAAGCACCCGCCTTGCGGGCATTTGCGAACAAAGAACTCAACAATTCCATCTTTTTATACAAAAAACATATCAGTAATTGGAAAAATTTATTATTTCATTATCCATAAGCAAGTGGGCAGCAGCTTATAACCATCCCCTATTTATCCATTCAGGAAGAAAAAAGGAGAAAGTCCCCAAATTGCATTTTTTTTGTCCTGCTGCAATGAATATATTCGAAACGAAAAATAAAAGTAGTAATTTAATTTCAAAAATTTATACTTTGAACCAAATTACACTTAGTTTTGTTCTTATATCGCAAATACCATTGGCAAACATGAGCGTGAATAAATATTCAAGTAGTTAAGTTTATCTGTATAAACGCCATAAGTAGATATTTTTTTACCTATCTTTGTGAAACACATTTATGGGCATTTCTCAAATATTTGTCCATTTTTAAACACGATTTTTAAACTAAAACAACAATAACATGGCATTTGATAGCAAAATGATCGAGGCTCTTTACGCCATTTATCCTCAAAAAATCTCTCTCATCCAACAGAAATTAGGCCGCCCATTAACATTAGCTGAAAAGATCTTGTACGTACACCTCTCTCCGGGAGAAGAGACGGCCGACTATGCACGCGCCGTGGATTACGTCAATTTCTCGCCAGACCGCGTGGCAATGCAAGACGCAACCGCTCAAATGGCTCTGCTCCAACTTATGACATCGGGACGAGACAGAGTGGCTGTGCCATCGACCGTTCACTGCGACCACTTAATTCAAGCCTACAAAGCAGCAAAAGAAGACTTACATGTGGCGGAAGTCACGAACAAAGAAGTATATGATTTCCTTTCGGCAGTATCCAACAAATTCGGAATCGGATTTTGGAAGCCCGGCGCTGGAATCATCCACCAGGTGATCCTCGAAAATTACGCCTTTCCCGGCGGAATGATGATCGGCACCGACTCGCACACTCCTAATGCCGGAGGCCTTGGAATGGTCGCCATAGGTGTGGGGGGCGCCGACGCCGTGGATGTGATGGCAGGAATGCCCTGGGAATTGAAAATGCCGAAGCTGATCGGGGTGAAACTCACCGGCAAACTTTCAGGTTGGGCATCCGCGAAAGACGTTATCTTGAAATTGGCTGGCATTCTCACCGTGAAAGGCGGTACCAACGCCATTATAGAATATTTTGGAGAAGGGACAAAAAGCCTCTCGGCGACAGGTAAGGCCACCATCTGCAACATGGGAGCAGAAGTCGGTGCAACGACCTCGCTTTTCCCTTTCGACGAAAAAACCGCCGAATATTTGAAAATCACAGGACGTGAGGACATCGCCCAAGCAGCGGCAGCCATTGCTGAACACTTGAGGGCAGACGACGAAATAGCACTGGCACCGGAAAAATATTACGACCGGGTTATCGAGATCGACTTGGACAAGCTAGAGCCATACGTGAACGGGCCGTTCACCCCAGATGCAGCAAACGCAATTTCCGAATTTGCTCAAAAAGTAATCGAGGAAGGATACCCCAAAACGATGGAAGTAGGGCTGATCGGTTCATGCACCAATTCGTCCTACGAAGACATGTCTCGCGCAGCCAATATCGTTGAAGATGCACACACAAAAGGAATCAGCATCAAAAGCCAGTTAATCATCAATCCGGGATCGGAACAGGTGTATGCAACGGCCATCAGGGACGGAATCATCAAGAAATTCGAAGATGCGGGAGCAAAAATAATGGCGAACGCCTGCGGCCCTTGCATCGGACAATGGAAACGTACCGAAGAGTTCACTGATCGCCCCAACTCGATAGTGACATCTTTCAACCGTAACTTCGCCAAGCGCAACGATGGCAATCCCAATACGCACGCTTTTGTCACTTCACCCGAATTGGTGGCTGCATTTGCTATCTCGGGCGACCTGACCTTCAACCCCATTACGGATACCTTAGTCAACGACAAGGGAGAAGCCGTTAAATTGGCCGAACCCCAAGGTTTGGAATTGCCTTCCAACGGTTTCGACGAAGGAAATCCTGGATACGTTGCCCCGATTGCAGAAGGCAACAACATTCTTGTGGAAATCGCCCCCGACTCCAAGCGTTTGCAAAAGCTTACCCCTTTTGCACCGTGGGACGGGAAAGACATCGTAGAGCAGCCCCTACTAATCAAGGCCAAAGGAAAATGCACCACCGACCACATCTCCATGGCAGGCCCCTGGTTGAAATTCCGCGGCCATTTGGACAACATTTCGGACAACATGCTGATCGGTGCGATCAATTCGTTCAACGACAAAGCCAACGCTGTATTGGATCCAGCCACGGGCGAATACCTTCCGGTACCGCAACTCGCACGTCAATTCAAGGCTGCGGGTATAGGCTCGGTAGTGGTGGCCGAAGAAAACTATGGCGAAGGATCGTCCCGCGAACATGCCGCAATGGAACCCCGTTTCCTCAACGTGAAAGCCATTATCGTGAAATCATTCGCGCGGATTCACGAAACCAACCTCAAGAAGCAGGGCATGTTGGCTCTCACTTTTGTCAACAAAGACGATTACGAAAAAGTGAAAGAAGACGACAAGATCAGCATCTTGGGATTGGCGAATTTCCAGCCTGGAAAGAACTTGGAAGTAGTACTTACCCACAAAGACGGGACAAAAGAATCATTCGAAGCAGCTCACACCTACAATGAGTTACAAATCAATTGGTTTAAGAAAGGAAGTGCTTTAAATGCGATGAAAAAATAATTCCATCGCTTCCAGTAGAATAGAAACGGAGTGTCGGGTAAAATAGTTCTGAAATTGAAAAGTAAAATCAGATGGCAAAAATCACGAAAAATGGCAATGAGTTGATTGTGCCGGAAAACCCGACGATTCCTTTTATCGAGGGCGATGGCGTAGGCAAGGAGATTTGGCAAAACGGCTGCAAGGTTATTGACAAATCCGTGGAAAAAGCCTACAAGGGCAAACGAAAGATTGAATGGAAGGAAGCCCTGGCTGGAGAAAAGGCTTTCAATGCAACCGGCACTTGGCTTCCAGACGAAACGATAGAAGCTTTTCGCCAACATTTAGTGGGCATCAAAGGACCTCTGACGACACCCATCGGGGGAGGTATCCGCTCACTGAATGTGGCCTTGAGGCAAGATTTGGACTTGTTCTCCTGCGTGCGTCCTGTACGCTGGTTCAAGGGAGTAGCCACCCCCTACAAGCATCCGGAAAAGGTGAGCATGGTGATCTTCAGGGAAAACACCGAAGACATTTATGCCGGAATAGAATGGATGCAAGGTACGGAAGAAGCCAAGAAATTCTATAAGTTCATCAGCGAAGAATTGGGCGTCACCAAGGTTCGTTTTCCCGAAACTTCTTCCTTTGGAGTGAAGCCTGTATCGGTGGATGGTTCCGAAAGGTTGATCCGCTGTGCCATTCAATACGCCCTTGACCACGAACTACCGTCCGTGACCTTAGTTCACAAAGGAAATATCATGAAATTCACAGAAGGCGGCTTCAAAACCTGGGGATACGAGTTGGCCAAACGTGAGTTCGGCAAGGAGCTCGAATCCGGCAAATTAGTCATCAAAGACGTGATTGCCGACGCATTCCTGCAAAACACGCTGCTGAAACCGGAAGAATATCAGGTAGTAGCCACATTGAACCTCAACGGCGACTACATTTCGGATCAGCTGGCTGCCATGGTAGGAGGAATCGGCATAGCCCCTGGAGCGAACATCAACTACAACACCGGACACGCCATCTTCGAGGCAACCCATGGTACAGCCCCTGACATTGCCGGCTTGAACAAGGCAAATCCATCGTCCTTGCTACTATCAGCCGTGATGCTGCTCGAATACCTCGGATGGGAAGAAGCCGGCAGGCTCATCACCGAAGGGTTGGAACATCTGTATAGCGCAAGCCGCGCAACGGCAGATCTGGCAAGGTTCATGCCGGAGGGGCATATCCTTAGCACTTCCGAATTTTGTGAAGAATTAGTGGAGGTGATCCAAAATGTGGACTTAACACAGAAATAAAAAGAAAAGAAACCTAAAAAAATATCAATTACCAAGGATTATGGACAAAATCATTAAAAAAATCTCGGAAACGATCCATACAACAACGTTGCTGGACCCAGAATTATTCAAAACTTACAATGTAAAACGTGGACTCCGCAACGAAGACCACACGGGTGTCGTTGTAGGATTAACAAAAGTAGGCGACGTGGTTGGTTACGAACGGCTTTCGGATGGCTCCACCAGAGCCATACCCGGCAAGCTTCTTTACCGGGGAATCGATGTTGAAGACATCGTGAGGGGAACACAAAAAGAAAACCGCTTAGGATTCGAAGAAACCATCTTTCTTATCTTGGCCGGATACCTACCCAACAAGGAGGAGCTATCCGACTTCAGCAAGTTGCTCAACCAGACCATGGACCTCAAGCAACAGATCACGATGCACATCATTGACCTCGAAGGATTCAATGTGATGAACATCCTCGCCCGGAGCGTGCTGGAACTTTACACTTTCGACAAACATGCCGACGACACTTCCGACGAAAACCTCGTGAAGCAATCGCTCAACCTGATCGCAGCATTCCCCACCATCATCGCATACGCTTACAATGCGTTGCGCCACAACAAAGGGCAATCGTTGCATATCCGACACCCGAAAAAGGGGGTTTCCTTGGCCGAGAACTTCCTCTACATGATGAAGGGCAGCGGGAAATATACTCCACTTGACGTAAAAATATTGGACTTGTCGATGATGCTACATGCAGACCACGGCGGCGGTAACAACTCCACATTCACCGTGCGTGTGACAAGCTCAGCCGGCACCGACACCTATTCGGCCATCGCGGCAGGCATCGGGTCGTTGAAAGGCCCCCTCCACGGAGGAGCCAACCTGAAAGTGGTGGACATGATGAAGGACATCAAAAAAAATGTAAAAAACTGGAAAGACATAACCGAAGTGGATGCTTACCTGCAGAAAATCCTTCGGAAAGAAGCATACAACAAATCCGGGCTCATCTACGGAATAGGCCATGCCATCTACACCATCTCCGATCCCCGCGCCATCCTCTTGAAAGAAATGGCCCGCGAATTGGCCAAAGAGAAAGGACGCCTGAAAGAATTCGAGTTCTACACCCTGGTTGAAGAGCGCGCTGTCCACAATTTCATGGAAATGAAAGGCAAATCATCCAACAAACTGGTTTGCGCCAATGTCGATTTCTATTCAGGATTTGTCTATGAGATGATCGGCCTCCCCAAAGAGATATACACCCCCTTGTTTGCCATGGCACGTATCGTCGGATGGACGGCGCACCGCATTGAAGAACTGAACTTCAAGGAAAGACGCATCATCCGTCCTGCTTACAAGAATGCTGGTGGTACAACCCAGTATGTGGATTTGGGGCAAAGATAAGAATCCAAGCAGCTAAAAAAAAAGGTGGAAGCATTTCTTCGTGAACTTATGCTCCCACCATTTTTCAATTTCAATAAATGCCCGCAATAGATGAAACTATCGGAGCCGATCAGATCAAAAGATCCAGCCAGAAATCAATATTTTGCAGTAACACTATATAATAAGAAACGGTATTAGGTAGGACAGAGGTTCGGACTAAAGACCAATGATTCAGTTTGTGTGGCATAGCATTGGCAATGTGAGAGAAAACGACGAAGAGAAACCGCCATGTTTACCTAATATATCAAAACAAAAGTTAATTAACAAATAAAGATCAACCTGCTACACAAAAGATTGTCAAACAAATTTCGATAAATAAAAAAAAAGGATTATTTTTGTGAAGATAAGAATATCCGAGGAACGGAAAATTAAAAGTTAAGGAAAATCAGATTATTAGTTCTGTTATTTAGGTAGCAATTCCAATTACGAAAAGAAAGAAAAGCTCTTAGTAAATACTTATGGTATTATAGTTGAGGTATGTCAAAGAACTTATATTTCTATCCAACGTGTGTATTATATTTTTTTGCATATCAAAATTTATTTTAATGCCATGGTGCAAATAGCATCTAAGTTCGTAATAAGTTTGATAATGCCTTTCTTTCTTGATCTTTACTTTATTTACTCTCCGAAAAATCAATATGCAGAGTGGTATTGGGAACTGCTATTTTTTAATTTGTCTTTCAAAAAATTAAGGCTGTAAGAATATAGATGAGTATCCCAACGTATTTCACCATTCCACCAACGACGATTATAAACCAATGAAAATCAAAAGTAATATGTTACCCAAAAAGACTCTATGGATTATAATATTAGTAATATTTTTATTACCAATATTAGCACTTTGGGGGCAAGAAGCCCAAACAGGTCAATTGCCTAAAACCGAAAGAGAGGGAGGTGTCTTTCTCAAAACTCGAAATGCAACGTACAGCTTAGAAACCTTCGGCTCGTATTCCACTGGAGATCAAACTCCTTTTTGGATGGTCAGCCACTCTTGGGGTGTTGTACCTTTGGAAAATAACAATGCGTATGTTAAGGCTGGTTCTTTTTACAACCAAACCTTGTCAAGGGAATTATCCTACAACCTCGGGCTGGATTTAGTTGTCGTATCTAAAGCTCCTAATAGGAATTCCTATTGGGTGCAACAAGCCTTTGCCGAGGTCAAATGGAGATCGCTGGCGATTAGCCTTGGCAGCAGGGAGCAACATGAGTCTGCCATCGTAAACCAGAATTTAAGCTCTGGCGATATGGTTTACTCCAACAATGTCCGCCCCAATCCGGAAGTGAAGATCAGCATCCCGAAATTCACACTGATTCCTCACACAAAGAACAGGTTATACATCAAGGGGGATTTTGCTATTGGGAAATACTTGGATGGGGATTATTTGGAAAAAACAGCAGTTCCAAACAATCAAAATTTTGTAAAGAATCCTTTATCTCACCACAAGTCATTATACTTAAGACTGGGCGACATCAAATCGAAGCCCCAAAGCGTGCAGTGGATCGTTGGCGTAAATGATTACGTGCAGTGGAACGGTGACAATTTCCGGTATAAGAATGGAGAGTGGACATATCCTACTTCGGCATCCAATAATTTTGCAAGAGTCCTTATTCCGTCGGACGAGTCCAGAAGCGGTTCGCATCTTGCCTCCTACAATTTCAGGGTAGATTATGGACAAAATTATGCCGACGAGGTGTATAGCTTCTATGCCCAGCACTTTATTGAAGCAAAAGACGATATTTTCTTTAAGAATTACCGAGACATGCTTCTCGGATTGGAATACAAGAGTTTGCGCAAGAAATTCTTTTCTGGTCTCGTGCTGGAGTATCTCTACACAAAACAACAAAGAGCAAGCCACTTATCCAACTACTACAACCAACCTGCACACGAGCAAGGAAGCAGCTACTACGGCAGGGGCATGGGAAATCCACTTCTCCTTTCTCCAGAATATAACGGAGACGGCACACTCGGATTTAAGAGTAATAGAATTTCGGCAATGCACGTAGGCCTTGAAGGACATATTAACGACGAATTCCAATATTCGCTCCTCACTACCTACGGGACTTCGGACGGAACTTATAGAAAGCCATATTCCGAAGCAAAAACGGGCATTGCGTCTTTGTTGGGCGTGACCTATAATTACCCCAAAATAACGGGTCTAAGCATCAAATGCTCTGTTGCATACGACAATGGCGCATTCTTTGGATCCGATACCTTCGGAGCGGGTCTAACCATAAAAATGGCAGGCAAATTATTCTGAAACTTAATCCAAAAACATGAAAACCTAAATTCTCTCTAATGGAATTTAGGTTTTCTTACGAAAACTCCATAACATTTACAAACAACAGAAGTCTTTCATAAAACAACAATATAATGGCCAAAATTACAAGACGCAACATCATCTTATTCTCAAGCATTGGGTTAGTCCTCTGTTCTCCTATCTATTCAATAAAACAAGTTTTGAAAAAGGAAGCCAACCTTGAGACCAAAAGCCTCTATCTACAAACAAAGTATCCGAGAATAGAGCTTCCACAAGACTTATCCCTATCGGAGAAGATCGAATACAAACATGCCGAGGAAACATTGCCTGACGATGAGAAAGAAGTTCAGAATACTATCATCCAAGGACGCATGGATTCGGGGTTGCATATCCAGGAAGTCAAGGTTACCACAAAATATAAATTCGCCCCCGAGCATAAAGGAAAGGTTGACGTGGACTTTTTGATTAAAGTGCCGAAAGATCTTCTATCGCCAAGATGGAGGCTAACACTTTCCCCAAAATTGCTTCACAATGACTCTGTGGTGAATTTAGAA
>MKRS01000355.1 GCA_001897035.1 Bacteroidales bacterium 45-6 | reverse complement strand
GCATATTGGGTAAGGGCATTTAACCTGCTGAGGGATGCGAACAACCTGCTGGAGAAGCTTCCCTCCTATAAAGCTAATTTCAGCGATGAAGAATATAATCACTACATCGGGGAAGCTTATTTTACCCGCGCAATGGTATTTTATGCGCTGGCAAAAAGATACGGGGGCATACCATTGGTTACCTCATTGCTGCAATATCCCGAAAAGGATGCGGCACAATTAGAAGTTCCCCGCGCTACAGAAGAAGAAACCTGGGACCAGGTACTTGCCGACTATGATATGGCTATTGCAAATCTGAACGAAGCCAGCCCGGTGAAAGGCTATGCCAACAAATATGTGGCGCTGGGTTTTAAATCGGAAGCCATGTTGTTTGCAGGAAGCGTGGCAAAGTACAACAGGATAACAGGATTCGGGCAAAAGACCGGGGTGAGGGTAATAGGATTTGATCCCGCTACCGCCACCGCCGCTTCTAAAAAATATTTTTCGGAAGCATACAAAGCAGCAAACACCATTATCAAATCGGGAAAATATTCTTTGTACAAAAAGAAATGGTCTGCAGGCGACAAAGAAGCCCAGTACCAGAATATGGTTGACATGTTCTTTGATGCTTCAAGCCCTGAGAATATTTATACTAAAGATTATAAATGGCCCGACCTTGCCCATGGTTATGATTCTTACAATATTCCCCGCCAGTTGATGGGTGGTAACGGATACTCTGCCGGTAATTGTCCCACGCTTGATTTTGTAGAATTATTTGATGGCATTGCCAAAAATCCTGACGGAACTATTAAAGTGCTTGACAACAATGGTAAGTACCTTTTGTTTGATAAGCCTACAGATATTTTTGCCGACGCTGAACCCCGCTTAAGAGCCAACGTCATCTTCGCAGGCGATGTCTTTAAAGGAGCGGTAATGGATGTGAGAAGAGGAATATACACAGGGAGCGTTGCCGGCGGTATTGCACCCCTGCGTGTGGTGAACGGGGCAACCAATTATACAATAGGTGGGCCGCAAACCTATAATCAAACGGATGCATATACTGCCACCGGTGCTTTCGCAGGACACAAGTCATTGTTCTTATCTCAAAACGGCACTACTCACGAGGTGGTTACTTTACCTGACGGCACCAAAATGAATGGCGGCGGACTAAATGGCCCCTTCGGTACGTCAGACCTGACTGCCGCATTCACAGGCTTTATGGTGCGCAAATGGCTCGATCCCAACCTTCCCCAGGAGCTGGTGCTTGAAGGAAGGTCAGAGCAATCTTTTATTTTAATGCGCTATGCTGAAATACTGTTAAATGCAGCAGAGGCTGCATCTGAACTGGCGCTGGCAGGAGCTGCTTCCCCTGATGGCGATGATCTGCAACAGGTGATGTATGATGCTATCACAAATATCAGGGAGAGGGCCGGGGCAGACCCGCTGACAGGAATGTCGGAGCTTGCAGGGGAACAGGGCTTACAGGTCATACGCAGGGAACGCCGGAAAGAGCTGGGATTTGAGAACAAGATCCTCTGGGATATACGCAGGTGGAGAACGCAGCATTCAGACATGCTCAACGGCTTTACACAATCGGACGGCGCCTACTACCGCGGTCTGTAT
>MKRS01000354.1 GCA_001897035.1 Bacteroidales bacterium 45-6 | reverse complement strand
CGCCAAACATTTCAGTCAGATGATAATAAAAATAAGCTCTTAGAAATTTAGCCTCGGACACAATCTGATCTACTCTGGCCTGATTTTTTATTTCCTTGATATTGCCTACATTATCAAGAATATAATTGGCACGCTGAATACCGGCATAGTAGTTTTTCCATAAACCTACAATTATGGGATTGCTTGCATCTACAGTTCCATTACCCATAAACTGAAAATCAGTAAGCGCCCTTGAATATCCTATATCAGATGCCAGATCAAGATGAACTTCAACCGGTAAATTATACTCTAAACTATACCATAATTTCGCATATGCTCCGTTGATGGCCAATTCCAACTCATCTTCACTCTTAAGAAAAGAAGAAACAGAAGGCAGATCAATAGGTTCTTTAACCAAATAGTCTTTATTACAAGATGTAAAAAGTATAATTGCAGATAAAAGAGGAAGCAGTTTTATATATAAGTTTTTCATATAAGAAAAATTAAAAGTTTATGTTGATCCCTGCTGAATAAGTTTTAATCTGAGGATAATAGTCTCCAACGCCTACCGGAGCCTCTACATCAAACCCATTCCAGAATTTGTCAACAGTAAAAAGATTCTGCCCTGACACATATATTCTTATTTTCTTCACACCTTTAACCCCCCAAATACTTTCGTCCAATGTGTATCCTATTTGCAGATTTTTCATTCTGAGATAGGAAGCATTCTTAACCCAAAAAGAAGAATTTTGAATATTATTAGACTCATTAAAAGTCAGACTGGGAAATGCTGCATTGGGGTTATCCGGCGTCCAGTAATCTTTGTGCATTTCTAAAGCAGTTGATCCATTATTAAACGGCATAATAGCTGTCCCGTATAAATATCCATCGGCTTTTCCCACTCCCTGCAATAAAAAGGACAAATCAATATTTTTCCAGTTAAGATTACCACTTAAGCTATAAGTATACCTCGGTATTTGATTACCGATTATCTTTCTGTCGTTACCATCAATTGTATTATTGCCATCCAGGTCTTTATATTTAATACCACCCGGAATAACATTCCCAAATTGCTTCGGAGATGAAGCAATTTCGTCAGCGCTTTGAAAGTAACCTATTGCCTCATATCCATAGAACGAATTCATTGGATATCCTTCAAAGTTGACAAGTAACCCTTCTACATTCACTCCCTTCAAATCAATGATCTTGTTTTTCACATCAGAAAGCGTTCCGGAGAACCTGTAAGCAAAGTCTCTTAACCTGCCTGAATAGCCTATGCTCAGCTCCCAACCGTTATTGTCAACCACGCCAGCATTTTGATAAGGTGCAGTCAATCCGATAATAGAAGGCACATCCAATCTCAACAATATCCCCTCAGTCCTTTTTCGATAATAGTCAAAGGAGAATGATAAATGATGCCATAATTCACCATCAATTCCTAGATTCGTCATCTTTGAGGTTTCCCAGGAAATATCGGGGTTAGCCATTTCTGTAGGGGTCAGTCCGTTCACATTCACCCCATTTAATGAAAATATCGTTGAAGAAAGAAAAGCGTCATAAGGATAAGTCCCTATATTTTGATTACCTAACTTTCCCCAGGAAGCACGCAACTTAAGTTCATTG
>MKRS01000353.1 GCA_001897035.1 Bacteroidales bacterium 45-6 | reverse complement strand
ATTCCTCAGACGACCTATTTCTGTCAATTTTGTAGAAAAAGACAAAAACTTGCTTTGGCTTCTGGTGCAAGCCATTGGCGAAGGAACGCGCAGGATGAGCCTTTACGAGGAGGGAGATGTTGTGAATTTGCTTGTTCCGCTTGGAAAAGGGTTTACCATTTCGGGAGAGGCCGGCAAAAAATCACTACTGGTAGGTGGCGGTGTTGGAACAGCTCCCTTGCTTTACCTCGGCTACCTCTTGAGACAGCAAGGTCAAGAACCAATTTTCCTGCTTGGTGCACGCTCCAAACCGGATCTGACCCTACTGAACGAGTTTGAAAAATACGGTGACGTATTTTGTACAACGGAAGATGGAACTTTCGGCGAAAAAGGATATGTGACCAACCATTCCGTGCTCAACCGGAAAGATTTTTCGATGATCTACACCTGCGGCCCGAAGCCAATGATGGTGGCAGTGGCAAAATATGCGAAGCAAAACGAAATTCCATGTGAGGTTTCACTGGAAAACACGATGGGATGCGGAATCGGGACTTGTTTGTGCTGTGTGGAAAAAACAAGCGACGGGCATGTGTGTGTATGCACGGATGGCCCCGTATTTAATATAGAGAAGTTGACATGGACAATCTGAAAATCAACATAAGTAATTTACAATTGAAGAATCCGGTGATGACTGCATCGGGTACATTTGGCTATGGCACAGAGTTTTGCGACTACATGGACTTGTCCAAATTGGGCGGTATTTTTGTAAAAGGGACAACTCTCCATCCGAGGCAAGGCAACAATTATCCGCGCATGGCCGAAACACCCTCCGGGATGTTGAATGCCGTAGGTCTGCAAAACAAAGGAGTAGATTATTTCGTTTCAAACATCTATCCGAACATCAAGGATTTCGACACGAACATCCTCGTGAATGTGTCCGGATCCACCATCGAGGACTATGTGGAATGTGCTGCGCGTTTGGCCGATTTGGATAAAATCCCGGGCATAGAACTGAACATATCGTGTCCCAATGTAAAGGAAGGCGGAATGGCTTTTGGCACTTCTGCTTGTTCTGCAGGCGATGTCACAAGGGCTGTTCGAAAAGTTTTTGGAAAAACCCTGATCGTGAAACTCTCTCCGAACGTGACAGATATTACCGAAATAGCCAAAGCAGTGGAAGCCGAAGGAGCGGATGCCATTTCGCTCATCAATACCTTGCTGGGCATGGCGATTGATATCAGGAAGCAAAAACCGGTATTGTCAACGATCACGGGAGGCCTTTCGGGCCCATGCGTAAAACCTGTGGCCTTGCGCATGGTGTGGCAGACGTATAATGCCGTGAAAGTGCCTATCATTGGAATGGGAGGAATTTCTTGCTGGGAAGATGCTATCGAGTTTATTCTGGCAGGCTCGTCGGCCATTCAGATCGGTACTTACAACTTTATTGACCCAGCTATCTCTGAAAAGGTTGTTGATGGAATAAGCAATTACCTAAAAGAAAACAAGATAGATTCAGTGAAAGATTTGGTGGGAGCATTGAAGATCGATTAGCGAGGAAAATATACTTCAAGTCATTAGGCCCGACGGTTTTAAAAACCTGCCGGGCCTTTTTTCTTTCTCTTAAATCGGTTTTTCCACAATCCCATATCCTTTGCGGCCATCGATCTTCACCATTAGCGGTGATTCAAAATGAATGTGCCGGATAAATTGTGTCTCGTAAACCGCAGGTAACGCATTCAAATAATTGATGTCCAATGTTTCATCTTCATTCAGATAAGGCGCCAGCGTGAGGTATCCCACACCGAAGGAAGTGAGGTTTTGAAAAAAATGGGTTCCTTGGCTTGGCTCCACCCGGTAGTTTTCCAAGCCAAGCTCCACCATTATTTGTGCCTGGCTGATAAAGGGCCATTTGACAGGAATTCCCAGCCAAGGATCACTTGACCCCCATCTTCCCGGACCGATAAGGATGTAGCTCTTATCTTGTTCCGCAAAACTGCGGTTGACAACTTCTATTTCATTGGCAATGAGAGTATTGTTCGACGCATTGAATGATTCCGTTTTCACATAAACGAGATCGCGTATATCTTCGTAAATTCCGTGTCCCAAAGCCGTTTTCGAATACAAGATTGCCTTGCTCTTGTCCATCTTGCTCAAATCGGCGGTCAATGCAACTTTATTGTCCACAATGGGGCGAATTTGCAGGAGGTAAAACAGGGCTTGCTCCTTATCCTTGATATCCATAGCGAACTCTATTTCGACAGGCCGCCCCATTTCCTGCTGGCTCACTTGCTGAACATTTTTCAATACTTCGGCAAGCGGGAACAAGCCGTGTTGAAGTATATGGGCAAAAGTGACTATTTTTCTTCCTCCAGGGTACAAGCCCTCCCGGATCACATCGTCTTCCGTATCGTAAGTGGAAGCGACAAACCGCAAGGAGTCTTCCTTCTCGGCCACCTTTAAGGGAAGCTTCTCCAAATTGAAACCATCATCGACCGAGAAATAAGCCGGAATATTTTTCAAGTCAAGAGCCAGAAAATGCTTTTGTGTCTCATTCAAAGCCATTTCCACTGTACTTAATTGCAACACCTGATTGGGGGAAGCGGGAGAAAAACGAAGAGTTTTGCCACCATCCACGATGTATTTTCCAAGCCCCAAAGCCAGATTGACTACTCCATCCTCCGTTTTTTCACTGCCTACCGGATAGAAATTGAGCGAACGCACCACTCCCGAAATGGTCGGATAGAAATGTGTATCGCGCACACTGCCAACTAATTCCTGCAATACGACTGCCATCTTCGCCTGATCGATCAGGTTTTTGGTGACTGACATATAGGCCTTGCTTTGCTTGAAAAAAACGGAGGCATACACCGCCTTAATCGATTCGCTCACCATTCTCAACGTCTCATATTTGTCCGGTAGATACGGAACCATATAGGTGGAATATATACCTGCAAATGGCTGATAGTGTGAATCTTCCAACATACTGGAGGAACGTATGGCAATCGGATTTTTCACCGTTTCGAGAAAAATCATGAAGTCTTCGATCAATCTTTCCGGCAAATTTGCTTTCAAAAACCCGGTCAGGATCTTATTGTCATCCGCATCCGATAATGCCAAGTCATACAACTGGTTAGCTTCCATAAATTCGTCAAAAATATCGGTGCAAAGCACCACCGTTTGAGGAATCATGACAGGCAGGTTGGGATATACGTTGAGCTTGGGATTCATTTTCACCAAATGTCCCATAAAGGCCAAACCCCTACCCTTGCCACCTAACGAACCGTTGCCGATGCGGGCAAAATTTGACCATTGGTCGAACCTATCTTTCTCAAAAACAGCTACTACGCCCGTATTCTTCATCTTTCGGTAACGAGCAACAGCCTCTTCGATGATATTTCGGGCCTCCTCTACTTCCAGGTTGTGAATATCAATACGTTTCAAGAAATTCCCAACTGGAAAAATGGCCCGCGAGTTGCAGAAGCGGCTGAAATGATTTTGCTCCATGTGGTAACGAAGCGAATCTTCGGGAATGCTCCGTAACTTCACTTGCAGATCTTTCAAATTACTAATTTTCAATATCTTTTCTCTTGTATGAGGATCTAAAATCTCCAGCTCGCCAAGGTAAAAATTCTCTTTGACGGTGTTTTTCAAATCGAGAGGAAAGCTCTTCGAATTTTTATCCAGAAAGCAAAAACCAATTTCATTGGCAAATTCCTTGTTGCCTTTTTCGGAAGACGTCAAAATCACCGGCAAATGCTTGTCTTTTTGCTTGATGTATTTTGCCAGTATGTATCCGGCAAGAGGGTCTTTCTCTTTTTCCCGGGGAAACCGCATGTCTGAAACCACTCCAAGAATATTCTCTTTATATTTGTCATACAACAAGATAGCTTCCTCATAAGTCCTTGCCAATAAAATTTTCGGACGTCCTCGTTTTCGGAGCATTTGCTGGTGCTCGTTCAGTGCTTCAGTAGAGAATTTCATCGATTCTTCCAGCACCAGACGGTAAAGCGCCGGTAGCTCGGCCGAATAGAATCGAACGGAATCTTCCACCAGTAGAATCACCTGCACTCCTACTTCCTCCGTGTCGTGCTCCACATTCATCGAATCTTCAATCAACTTGATGATAGCCAAAAGCAATTCAGAATTTCCTAACCAGCTGAAAGTGTAGTCGATAAAAGACAGATTGTGTTTCGAAACCCGTTTTCGAAGTTCACGGGAAAAGGGAGCCAATACAACAAAAGGGGTCTGAGGATTTGCCGATTTCACGTTCATCATGGTTTGAAGAATATTTTCCTCGTCCAAGTTAGGCATACAGATAATCAATTCATAACGATTCTCGGCCAACGCAGCCAATGCCTCCTTCTCCGTGGTCACTTGCGTGAAGCGAGGTGGATAACGCAAATTCAAGGAAGTATATTCGTTGAAAATCTGTTCTTCGATGCGTCCGTCGTCTTCGAGAATAAAACTGTCGTATTTGGTGGCAAAAAGCAGGATGTTGTAGATTCGCTTCGACATCAGGTTGGCGAAGGAGGTATCAGTGAATTCAAATTGTTGGACGAGAATATTTTCAGCCATAGAAGAAGGTATTTTGCATGGCTAAATTAAGAAAAAAATATGTAACGGGGGCTATGTCTGCAAATTATTGCCGATATGCCGGATCAACCTACCCTTTTCTCAAAGACATAGTCGTCCATCACGAAGCCGTTTCCAATGTCGATGATTTCCTCTTTGATTTTCGCCATGCCATATTTCTCATAAAAGGCAATGGCTCTTAGATTTTGTTTATTGACATTCAGATAAATAGCATCGTCTCCCCGTTTGACAGCCTCATTCGAAGCCCTGTCGAAAAAAGCACGGCCAATGCCTTCGCCCTGGAAGGCCGGGCGGATGTATGCCTTGTGTATTTTTGTCCGTCCCGATTGTTGGGAATTATTTTCTATCGACATGAATCCAAGATACTCCCCGTCGGATTCGGCGAGGAAGAAACGATGTCCCTTGCCAAATTGCTCAACGAGTGCCTCTTGGCTGTACATCCAACCCATCATGTAGCGGATTTGCTCTTGCGTGAGAATTTCAGCAAACGTCACAGGCCAAGCCTCGTTTGCTATTTTTTGAATATCAGGAATCTGGTTTTCTGATATTTCTGAAATTCTGATGTTATTTATCGGATTGGCAGGCATTGTTATTCTTCCGCTTCGAACAGCTCCAACGAAAAATTCTCACCGTCATATACTCCATAGGAATAGTAGCGAATCCAGTCGCCCAAGATGGCCACCCGGCAGGCAGGCGAAATCATCAGGTCGAGCATGATGTGGCGATGACCAAACACAAAGAAATTGATGTTGGGGGCCATTTTCAAATGCCGCTTGGCAAACTTCACCAAATGTTCCTTGTCTTCCCCAAGGTATTCGACCATTTCGCCCGTTGCCCGGTTGTGTTGCGACCAGCTGTGGGCGAATGCCACTGTCCAACGCGGATGAATGCCGGCAAACAGCTTACGGCAGAGCTTGTTGTGAAACAGGCTACGCAAAAATTTGAACATACGCGAATCATCGCCAAGACCGTCGCCATGAGCCAGAAAGAATTTCTTCCCGTTGAAGTCTTTTACCAAAGATTCCCGATGGACAATCATCCCACATTCCTGCTCGAAATAGTCCGTGAGCCAAATGTCGTGGTTTCCAATAAAAAAATGAACCTCTATGCCCGCATCGGTGAGTTCGCTGATCTTTCCAAGAAAACGGGTGAATCCCCTGGGTACCACGTTCTTGTAATCAAACCAGTAATCAAACAAGTCTCCCAAAAGGTAGATTGCCTCGGCATCCTCCTTCACCTGGTCGAGCCAGCGGCAAAGCTTCCGCTCTATCTCATGCGAAACAGGTTTGCGGGCCCCTACAGCCTTATTGGGAAGGGCAATGACTGTGGAGTCCTTCTGGGTAGTCTTTTTGTAAAACGGCGTCCCTAAATGGGCGTCTGAAAGGAAATATATCTTCTTCACCTGAATCTTCTACAATTACAAAAAGCCAAGTTCGAGTTTCGCCTCCTCGCTCATCATGTCTTTGCCCCACATTGGTTCAAAAACAAGGTTCACCACCACGTTTTTCACCTCCGGGATCGACTCCACCTTCAAGCGCACATCCTCCATGATGAAATCGGCCGCAGGGCAATTGGGTGCGGTCAACGTCATGTCGATAAACACATTCTTGTCATCGTCCACCTCCACGTTGTAGATAAGTCCCAAATCGTAGATGTTGACCGGAATTTCAGGGTCATACACCGTTTTGAGCATCCGCACTATATTTTCTTCTATTTTCAATAATTCTTCGTTCATGATTCTTTCAGCAATTATGTCTTATATAGAATAACTCAAAATATCCTATTCTGTTCACGAATACCGTGCAAAAATACAATTATTTTTTTGATTGGCTTTCCTCAGGACATCTACCAGGCTATTCAAAAGTTGGCAGCAAAGGTCATTCCCAAATTTCCTTGTTGATAAGATGGCGACAATACGATCTGGCTTTTCGACTTTTTACCCACTAAGAGATGATTGATTTTTGGATAGAGCCAGTAAGCAAATTCAGTGGAGAAGATGCCTACGCCAGCTCCGGCAACCACATCGCCCACCCAGTGTCGGTTGTTGACCACCCTATAAACACCTGTAAATGCCGCCAAAGGATAGCCTGAGAGCCCAAGCCACAGGTTTGTGTCCTTGTATTCTCGGAACAAAAACTGAGCGGAAGAAAATGCAGTGGCTGTGTGCCCTGAAGGAAAGGATTTGGTGTCCCCGCCATCGGGGCGGCGTTCTTTCACCAAATACTTGGTAGGAAATACAATAGCCCCCATTATGATCTGTGAGGTGAGGTAAATGATGCTCCTGTCCCTGAAATTATGCTTGCCTTTTACTCCTGCAAAGTTCAGCCCATACACCATGGCGGCGGGAGCATATTGAGAAAAATTATCCCAGATGACATGCTTGGGCTTATGTTCTTGTATTTCGTCGTTTGTGGAAGTGTTGAGATCCTTCAGAAAATCGATTTTAAGGCTTGCCACCCCGTACAGCAAACATACCCCCGGAATGATTAATTTCTTATAGCCAAAGCGATAGTCCCCATTTTTGTGTTCCGCTGATACGACAGTGTCTATGCTCAATGAATCCGCATTTACTTGGGCGGCAGCCCATTCCGAGGTTAGCAGAAAAATAAGAATGATACGAAGATGTCTTGCCATATATGGGTCAAATAAAGAATTCTATCTCCGCAAAGAAACGAAGATAGAATTCAAACGTATATTTTTAAATTTTATTCGAACAAAAAGTGTCAAAAAACAACTTTCTGCACATAATCTCCGATTTTTGCCAAAAACACACCCTTGAGTGGCAAGAACAAGCGACTGCCGTTTTCAATCGAGCCTTGATACACAACCTGTCCACACAAGTTATAAATGGAAATGTGCTTAGGATCATAAATACCTGAAACACTAATATATTGACCTGAAGAATGAATCTTTATGCGTGAATTGCCATCTGCTTCATGTATGGATGAAGAGGCACGCAAGGTCACAAATAAGTTGTTGATGCCTACATTTTGGCTGACTTTGGCATACTGGATCTTGATTGCGCGGGTGCTTTCTTTGAGCGCGATGGCTGGCGTATTGTTGTAAGAATCGCCCGTAGTGACGAAATTATTGTCAAAATCGGCAATCGGGGTAGTACCCATGGAAGCAAGAGTTGCTCCTTCATACACATACAAGTGATTCTGGTTAGTTCCCCAAGCATTTCTCGGATAAATCGCAAACCGCATGTATCCCGGAGATTTGTCGAATGTTGCGGTCAGGTAATTTCCACTTGACGAAAATTTTAAATCGCCATTACTATATACGCTGCTGATATTCGTGTCAAAATTACTTGGCAGGGAAACCTTATCCCAAGGCCCTGTGTAGAAAAAAATTACGTCTGTATCCTCGTCCGGAGTCACCGGAGTTACCGTGGTCACGGTGGAAGCCGCCGCCGAGAGCTGAATGAGGGAGGAAATGCCCGATTCGGTATTCGTGATAAGTAGTTTGGCTGTGTGGCTACCGGATACCAAAGGTGCATACACAATGTTCAGCGTATCTCCCGCTATCTGGTTTGCCTTTGCGGCCTCTATCGAGTTTTTTGCAATGGAAAAATAGCCGGATTGGTTTTCAGCCCAACTAACAGTAAGGTTTCCCGAAAGGAGAACCGTTTTGATAGGAATAGTTCTCGTTTTCAGAGTATTGATATTAATCACGCCAAAATCAACAAATTGTCCGTTCACAGGAGTTACCATGGTTGCGGACGAAGCCTTGTTGGTGCTATTGAAGTTCTGTGAGGTCTTATTTCCCCAAATATATTCAAACAAATCGGGATAGTCGATGAAAGGATTGCGGTTTTGCTGAATGGCAAAAACGGCATTGTTCCGGTCAATTTCTTTCTGGCTGACAGGGTCTTGCCTTGCCCATGCGAGCAACATGCTGATTGCCCAGGCTTTGAACACAGGATAGGCGTTGTTGTCGAGCATCGGGCTCGACCAACGGCTTGCGTAATCCTCGTGGCTTGTCACCATGTAGAAATAAGTCCGCGCAAAATCCCCCTTGTATTCGTCGGATGGTTCGAAAACAGTGCCTAAATAACCCGGAAAAGTATTCACACCGAGTTTCACCACATTGTTCGTCCAATTGATCGTTCCCACCTGCCCCAACGGGTAATTTGATTTCTTGGAATTAGCCGTATAGTCCGAGGGATAAAGGTTTTGCAAGTCGCTGTTGGCCACTCCATAATCGCCTCCCACTTCCCACCAGCTACGGGGCAAGCAATGCTCACGGCTCATCTGGTTGCTATCATAGATGCTTCGTTGTTCATTGGAATACATGTCCCAAAAATAACCGCCATTCTTCCAGTCTGTTTTCTTATAATAGGTATTTCCCCAGTAAGTGGCTGTAAAGCCCTCATAATCTGCAGATATGTAATTGCGGGTGATTTCGGAGAGTGCCGTTTTGAGTTCGGCACCCGATTTTCCGTCCGCACCGTCGTAATAACCCGCGGGAATTTGTGCGAAAAGTGATAAAGTGAGGCCGAAAAACAGAAACAATGCAGCTAAAGATCTATTCAACATAGGATAATCTGTTTTAGTTAAAACAACAACTTGAATGAAGTACGCCCGGTTTCATCGTCCACGGAAATAATGAAACTTCCTTTTTGGGTGAAGGGAACAAAGAGAGTTGAATCTGCGCTCAAGATTCGTTTCACTAACCTGCCTGTCGCGTCAAAAACCGAGATAGACTTCTTGCTACCAGCATTTTGATGGACCAAGAATCCGCCATCAGTTTTCGTCACCGTGAGACCTTCAGTTTTATCCAAATCGATAGACGAACCGTTCGACATCGTGGTCAGGCTGATCTCAGCAGATTTAGTGTCAAGCCCTCCGATTGGGGTGACGGTATAATAATAAGTGGAATTTGCATCCAGATTACTAACAACATACGACTGGATATTGTTCAAAGTGACCGGAAAGCCGCCCAGAGAAGTCTTGACGGTTGTTTTTCCGAGCGTTTCAAGAGTGGCGGCACTAATATAGACACGTGCGCCTTTCAAGGCGCTGATCGAGATTCCTGTCGAAGCATTTCCCGATGGAATGGTCGTCAAATAGTCCTTAAAATTGGATGTAGTGATGATGGTGTCTATGGGTGTATTCCCCAGCTTGATATAGATTGGTGCACCCGTGTCACTCGAATATTGCTTAGCGTTCAAGGTCAAAACAGATTCTTCGGATGTACCGATATTCTCGGTCTTGAGGGTTCCGTTTTGGCTTCCGGAAGCAAAGCGCACGGCATTGCCGTCTAACTGGGCGAATCCCTCCAGTTTGGTCCATGTCGAGGGAATCCCCGTAGTCAGATCATAGTCGAAAATGATCTGTTTTGCGCTTCCTGATTCA
>MKRS01000352.1 GCA_001897035.1 Bacteroidales bacterium 45-6 | reverse complement strand
TGCTCTGGAAGGGCTGGATATGGATGCAAGCCAAGCACATAGGATATTGTCGAGGCTAAATGAAAAATTAGACGAACTGCGCAATATCCTGCAAGGGGTTTTTCTTATCAACGACTTATCCAGAAAAACTTCCGACAAGATAGTCAGTTACGGCGAACAACTGGCCGCGCTCATGTTCAATTACATCCTGGACGACTCAGTCTTGCTCAACGCAATGGAACTGATAAAAACAGAAAAAATTGCCGACAAGCACCTTTATGACAAGGAGTTGACGAACAAGCTTATCCGGGAGGCATTTCAAACTCCGGCACAGATCAGCATCGTCCCCGGGTTCATTTCGAGCAGCCGCGATACGGGCGAGATCACCAACCTCGGACGCGGTGGATCGGACTACACGGCAGCCATATTTGCCGCAGCACTCGATGCCTCCGAACTCGAAATATGGACCGACACAGACGGATTCATGACTGCCGACCCGAAAATCATCAGCAACGCCTACACCATCGAGCAGCTCACATTCACCGAAGCAACCGAACTCTGCAATTTCGGTGCGCGGGTGATTTATCCGCCGACCATTTATCCTGTTTATCACAAAAACA
This sequence comes from Bacteroidales bacterium 45-6, assembly GCA_001897035.1. Taxonomy (GTDB): domain Bacteria; phylum Bacteroidota; class Bacteroidia; order Bacteroidales; family Dysgonomonadaceae; genus UBA1309. The sequence goes on along the minus strand of MKRS01000352.1, from coordinate 1,010 downwards.
TCCCCATCCGAATCCGAAACATCTTTAACCTTTCGGGTGCAGGCACTTACATTTCCGACAAACCCTCGTCGAAAGACGGCAAGGCGATGATTAAAGGCATCTCCTCCATCAACGACACTTGCCTCTTGACTGTACAAGGTCTGGGAATGGTGGGAATTATTGGGGTAAACTATCGCATTTTCAAGGCATTGGCAAAAAATGGAATCAGCGTGTTTCTTGTTTCCCAAGCCGCTTCCGAAAACAACACATCCATCGGTGTGAAAACCGACGATGCACAACTCGCCGTCCAAGTCTTAGAAAAAGAATTTTCCCAAGAAATTGCCCTTGGAAGCATGAACCGTGTCCTGCTGGAATACGGGCTTGCCACAGTGGCCATCGTGGGTGAAAACATGAAATACACTCCTGGCATCGCCGGAAAACTGTTCGCAACTCTGGGCCGAAGCGGCATCAGCGTGATTGCTTGCGCACAAGGAGCCTCGGAAAGGAACATCTCGTTCGTCATCAAACGGGACTTCTTGAAAAAAGCGATCAACTCGATACACGACTCCTTTTTTCTTTCCCAATACAAGGTGCTTAACCTCTTTATCGTGGGAATCGGGACAGTGGGAGGCAAGCTAATTGAACAAATTAAAAAGCAACAGCAGGAGCTGATGTCGCAATTTTCGCTGAAATTGAACGTGGTAGGCATTGCCCGTGGACGGAAAGCCTTGATCTCGCGCGACGGAATTGATCTCGACAATTACAAGCAATTGATGGAAACCGAGGCCATTGAAAGTTCTCCCCAGATATTGAAGGAGAAAATCATGGAAATGAATATCTTCAACGCCGTGTTTGTGGATTGCACGGCCAGCGAACAAGTGGCTGCAATCTACGAAGACCTGATCTCGAAAAACATTTCCGTGGTCACCGCCAACAAAGTGGCCGCCTCGTCGGATTATGAAACTTATGCCAACCTGAAAAAACTATCACGGGAGCGTAACGTCAAGTTCTTGTTTGAAACGAACGTTGGA
>MKRS01000351.1 GCA_001897035.1 Bacteroidales bacterium 45-6 | reverse complement strand
AACTATGCCGGGCAGCCCTGGAAAACGCAATTTTATACAGCTAAAATCATGAAAGAATTATACAATACGACTTCCGCCGGTTATGCCGGAAATGAAGATTGCGGGCAAATGTCGTCGTGGTACGTGTTCAGTGCGCTCGGGTTTTATCCGGTGAATCCGGCGAGTGGCGTATATGTGATTGGTTCACCATTGTTTCGCTCGGCTGAAATTCGGTTGACCAATGGAAAATCGTTCACAGTCAAAGCCGAAAATGTATCGGATAAGAACATTTATATTCAATCGGCCACTCTGAATGGAAAGCCGTTTTTGAATAATTATATCACCCAGAAGCAATTACTGGATGGCGGAATCCTGATTTTCAAAATGGGTCCGAAACCTTCAACCTGGGGTGTAAAGCCGGCTAATCGTCCTGTAAATTCAATTTGGAACTAACTATCAATCAGATATGAAATCATATTTTTTTAAAATCGCACTTGCCTTTATCGGTTGTTTGCTGGTGAGTTTGCCTCTTCCGGCACGATTGACGTTGCCTGTATTGTTTACCGACAACATGGTGCTGCAACAAAAAGCCGAAGCCCCTGTTTGGGGAATCACCAAGGCGAATCAAAAAGTATTGGTAAAAACCGGTTGGGACAATAAAACCTACGAAACCGTGGCCGACAAAAGTGGAAAGTGGAGCCTGAAAGTACAAACACTGGAAGCTGGAGGTCCTTATCAATTGGTTGTCAAAGCCGACGAAACAAAGGTTTTGAATAATGTAATGATCGGTGAAGTCTGGATTTGCTCCGGGCAGTCGAACATGGAAATGCCGTTGGCCGGTTGGGCCAAGATTGCCAACTACGAGCGGGAAATTGTGAATGCCAGTCATCGCAATATCAGACTTTTTCAGGTGGAAAAAGCGACCACTTTGAGTCCAGTGGCGAGCCTGAAAGTTGCGGGCGGGTCGTGGCAGGTGTGCAGCCCGCAGTCGGTGCCTGAGTTTTCGGCAACTGCCTATTTTTTCGCCGTGAGTCTCAGTGAAATGTTGAATGGCATACCGATTGGCTTGATCCATACTTCGTGGGGCGGAACTCCTGCCGAAGCCTGGACAAGTGCCGCATCTCTGAGCCAAATGCCTGATTTTATGAACTACCTAAATGAATTAAAGAAGATTCCGACAGATCCTGTCGAACAGCAGAAGTTTATCGATAACGAGCAAAACCAATGGAAAGCACGCTTGATAAGCAACGACAAAGGTTATTCCAACGGGACTCCGGCTTGGAGCAATCCTGATGTGGACGACAGCGCATGGAAAACCATGTTTGTACCCAAAAGCTGGGAAGAACAGTCGCTGAAAGATTTCGACGGTATTGTATGGTTCAGAAAGCAGGTGGAATTTCCAGCTTCATTCGCCGGAAAAGACCTTACGCTGAGTCTGGGAACTGTTGACGACAACGAAGTCACGTATTTCAACGGTTCGCAGATTGGCTCTACGGTTGGCTACGATCACGACCGGGTTTACACGATACCTGCCAAATTGGTGAAAGCCGGAAAGAATGTGGTCGCTGTTCGGGTTACCGACACGGGCGGTGGAGGCGGCTTTTATGGCGATCCGTCGAAAGTGTTCGTT
>MKRS01000350.1 GCA_001897035.1 Bacteroidales bacterium 45-6 | reverse complement strand
AGTTTTCATCTGCTCTTTTGATATGGGTTCTACATCCGGCAATTGTACCCTGCTCCTGATAAGGTTAAGTGTTGCTGCAGCACCGGCAAGATCGCCCGTTTCGTTTTGTGCTTCTGCTTTTAATGTAATAATATCAGCTAATCGCAGCAGGTATTGGTGATCTCCACTGCTCCAGGCATTGGGGTGTTTTTGTTTGTAATTGAAAGGTACGTATACGGAATAATCCTGGCAGGGATTCCAGTTTTCATCTGCCCAGTCAAGATTATTAATGAAAATAATATTGGCATTTTTCCTTACTTCATCATTTTCACTATCATATTTTGCTACAAGATCTTTGGATGGAACACAATACTTTTGCCATCCATCTTCAGGTGCCAGGTACAATTGTACACCCCAGTTTGCTAATTCTGTATTTGCAATAAATGGTACCTCCAAAATAGATTCATCATTGGTATAATGATCACCATCAAAAAGGTCTGCATAGTTCTCTAACAAATGGTAGCCTGCTGCACTGCTAATTACAGCATTGCAATAAGTAAGCACTTTGCTGTAATCACGATCTGAACGTTGCGCCCATATTTTAGCCATTAATGCATTGGCTGCACCTTTAGTTGCTTTCACTTTATTTACAGACGGATCATCACCATAGGCATCAGGTAAATTTGTAATTGCCACTTCAAGGTCTTTCACAATCTGGTCGTACACTTCCGTCTCTGTTGATCTTGCCAGGTTTGTTTTTTCAGGATCGGCGGAGTTAGAATTCAATTCAATAGGAACTCCACCAAATGTTTTTACCAATTGGAAATAGTGAAAAGCTCTCAAAAAGCTTGCTTCACCAATTATTTCATTTCTTCTGTTATCCGCATCCAGTTTTACATCAGTAACATCGCCAATTTTGTTCAGAATGGTATTACATCTTGCTATCCCTTCATACAATTGTTGCCAGTCGAAAAGCATACGGCTATTGCCTGCGGGAATGGTTAGCAAATCATAAGGCAATACAGCCTGGTCATTACTTCCGCCGGTATATGCATTATCAGACCTGAGATCGCCCAGCAATACATTATCCCATATGTAATATTCTTTATAAAAAATATTGTATGCGCCCACTATGGCATTTTCAATATCACTTGCAGAATTATAAGCATTTCCAGTGGTGAGGGAAGTTTCCGGCGTAGTTTCTAAAAATTTTTTACAGGAAGTTAATCCTGCAATGCAGGTACATAATATATATATGATGAACTTATTTTTCATTGTGTACAGTTTAAAAGGTGATGTTTAAACCAATGATAAAATCTCTTGATTGAGGATACGTGCCATAATCAATACCCGGCGCTATATTTTTTTCAGAACTGCCGCTTCTCCCATATAAACTTACTTCGGGATCAAAGCCTGAATATTTGGTGATAGTGATGAGGTTCTGGAAAGTAAGAAACACTCTCAGCTTTGAAATGTTGGGGCCCAGCAAGCTGTTATTAAACGTATATCCAAAGGATAAATATTTCATACGTAAAAAACTTCCGTCTTCTATATAAAAAGTACTGTACGTATGATTATTATTGAGATCTTTAATAGAAACACGTGGAATATCCGTATTGGTATGATCCGGC
>MKRS01000349.1 GCA_001897035.1 Bacteroidales bacterium 45-6 | reverse complement strand
TAGGATGTCGATCGAACAATTGTCCGTCGAATGAGTGATCAAGCAGTGAAAAACATTTCTTCACTTCGAAGGAGATTTTCTCTTCTGTCTAAATAAGCATATTTTTATAAACGTTTGCGAGATCAACAACTACTCGCGACCAGATCATTTGTCGTCCGTAATTGTAGGCTCGTCGACGAGCTGAATTACGAAGGTTTTCATTCGTAGCAAGTTGAATCATAGTGTTTGAAAGAACTGTTTCATTATTGAACGGTACAAGAAAACCGCGTCCATGAACAAGTATTTCTTTTGCATAAATATACGATGTTGAAACTACAGCTTTACCACAACCGATAGCAATTGATAATGTTCCACTAATGACTTGATTCCAAGTAGGATAAGGTGTTAAATAAATATCTGTCGCTGATAAATACGAGAGCAATTCACTATCATTGACATATTTATTTAATAATTGAATATTATTGGTTAGATTGAATTGATTGATCATTGTTTGCAATTCATTTCGATATTCTTCACCGGTTTCTTGTCGAACAATTGGATGTGTCGCACCTAAGATAATATAGAGTAAATCTGGAACTTGTTGAACTGCTAATTTCATAGCACGAATTCCGTATTCCAAGCCTTTACTTCGACTTATAAGGCCAAATGTTGAGATTGTTGTACGATTGCCAAATTTCAATCGATATTTATTAGGCAATGTATCTGCAAATGGTACATCAGGAACACCGTGAAATATGGCATGAATTTTATTGCTATTAATTCCATAGTTGTCGACGAGAATATCTCGAGCAGATTTCGATAGAACAATAATTCCAGAAACTGATGAACAGATAGTTCGAATGATACTATGATAGATCAATGTTGGATTGGGTACGACTGTATGAAATGTAATAAGAACAGGTTTCTTCACTGAAACTATCAGATGAAGAATCTATTCACTAGCTGGTCTACCGTATAAGCCAAATTCATGTTGGATATTTAAAATATCAACATCATCGAGTTCGTTTATCAATTCTGCTATTTGGTAATATGACTCGCGATCAGTTTGATTTAATCGTGCAATAACACGATTTGGACAAGTACGATTTGTAGGTGTATTTATTTCGTCAACAGCTATCACTCGAGAATTAGTTTGAAATTGTCTATCATAATGAGTGATAGTATCGAATAGAAATGTTGCTAAACCACAACCACGCGGTGGATATGTGCCGAGATAAATAGCTCGTACTGTCGATGGCAAAGGTAAATTTTCTTTATCGAATGGAATAATCGTGGGTTGCTGTATAACATCTTGTTTGCCAATTGAATGAAAACGCCGACTTTGATTAAGTTTATCAAATATGTTATCAGACTCGGTGTTTGTATATGTATATGCATTGTCTGCTTGTTCTAAAGTTATATAACCAAGTGAACAATTAGTAGAAAATGAACCAAAATATTGATAAGCTTTGATGGGAAATTGAACACCTTGACAAGTATGATCGACGATGTCTTGTTTGGCTGAGCATAAAGAAATATTGATTAATACTGTTTGATTGTTTGATAAGGACAATTGGCTTTGATTAACGATTAATGGGCCAGATCTTACTGTAGAAGTAAATTCTGCCTGTTCGTT
>MKRS01000348.1 GCA_001897035.1 Bacteroidales bacterium 45-6 | reverse complement strand
TTTCCCTTTGTTGGAAGGAGGAGGCGTCTTCTCAATGATCGGCAACATAATCTCGTTGAGCTTATGCGTCGGTATCTTGGCCTTACGCACATCATACACATCCTTTGCCGTTTCCAGCACCTTCAGGATACGCTGTTTGGTGACAGCCGAGGTGAAGATAATGGGGAAATCGGTGAACGGTGCCAAGCGCTCGCGAATACTATTTTCAAAGGTTTTGATAACAACCAATTCCTTGTTTGTCACCAAGTCCCACTTGTTCACGCACACCACCAAGCCTTTCCTGTTTTTCTGAATCAGTGAGAAGATATTCAGGTCTTGGCTCTCGATTCCCTGGGTAGCGTCAAGCATCAGCACGCAGACATCAGCGTTTTCGATGGCGCGGATCGACCGGATGACGGAATAATATTCCAAGTCTTCGTTCACTTTTCCTTTCTTACGAATACCAGCCGTATCCACAAGCATGAAATCCATGTTGAACTTATTGAAGCGGGTGTATATGGAATCGCGGGTAGTACCGGCGATATCGGTCACAATATTCCGCTCCTCGTCTATCAATGCGTTCACAAACGAAGATTTGCCAGCGTTGGGCCGTCCCACGATGGCCAAACGAGGCACACCGTCCAGGATTTCCTCCTGCTCGCTTTCTTGAGGCAACTTGGACACCAACAGATCCAGCAAATCACCTGTTCCCCCGCCATTGATGGCGGATATGCTGACAGGATCGCCCAAGCCAAGCGAATAAAATTCGGAGGAATTGGCATAAAGGTCGAAATTGTCCGACTTGTTGGCAAGCACAATCACCGGCTTGCGGGAGCGGCGGAGCATCTTGCCCACATTCTGGTCCAAATCGGTCATTCCGTTCATGGCATCCACCACGAAGAGGATGACATCGGCCTGCTCGATAGCCACAAACACCTGCTTGTTGATTTCGTCTTCAAACACATCGTCCGAATTCAGGATCCAACCTCCCGTATCCACTACGGAGAAATTGTGTCCACCCCACTCCGCTTTGCCATACTGCCTGTCGCGCGTGGTGCCGGCCGTTTCATCTACTATTGCTTGACGCGATTCCGTCAGTCGATTAAAAAGGGTTGATTTTCCCACATTCGGACGACCAACTATCGCTACTAATTTTCCCATAAGAGACTAATATAACTAATTTCGTGCAAATTTACAACAATTTATCGAGATTTTCTTGATTTCTTTTTCTTTAGCCTGAAATATAAAGCGGCAAAGGCTTTTCATCCTTTACAAAAAGGCAATTCGATCCCGACGAAAAATTTGGATATGACGAAAACCTTCGGTTGTTAACCTTTTTCCGACAAACCGAAGGCCATCATCAGTCTTGCTTAAAAAAACACAACATCGCCTATCCGCTCCACTTAATCCCTATATTTGCACAAAATATCGACCAAAAATGGAGTCAATCAGGAAAGTTTATAAGATCGGACACGGCCCCTCAAGCAGCCACACCATGGGGCCGAGAAGAGCCGTCCAAATATACAAGGAAAAACATCCACCCACATCCTACCAAACGACGCTTTACGGCAGCCTCGCAGCCACAGGCAAAGGCCACCTCACCGACGTGGCCATCATCCAAGAGTTTGCTCCCGCAA
>MKRS01000347.1 GCA_001897035.1 Bacteroidales bacterium 45-6 | reverse complement strand
AGTTTTCTACCAACACCTCCACAAACTGGCCGGGCTCCATATCGGTCAGGATTTCACCGTTTCTGGGGGTCAGTTTTATGAGAAAGTAGGTTTGGTTGAGTTGGATGTTTTCTTTGACTGTGAAGTCAAGCATTTTTTTCATGCGATTAAATTTTTCTATTAGGAGGCATGGAACGCCGCATGACGTTTTAATCATTCCCCTTTGATGATTTACTGAAAATCATGCTCTGTTTCATGAAACTCAGTAAAAATAGTTGATTACTTACATTTGAATGCGATGGTTTCATTTTCCTACTTGGAAGTAAAGACAGCATCCATTTCAAATTATTGCTGCAAAGTTACAACATTTAATTCTTATACCGAAAAGTCCTTTCGGAAACTATTTGCAGGGATTTCCTCCCTTATCCAGTTTTTCGGATCTTATCTGATGCAGTCCGCTCAGATTTCTCTTTTTATTTCTTCGGCACCTCCATTTTTTCAGGGTCAAAGGTTTCGAAGGTGTTGTCGGAGTAATAAATAATTATCTTGGTGATTTTCCGATCATCTTTTTGGGATACTTCAACAGGCTGATTTACTATATTTTGAATGGGTATTTGGGGCTGTTTTATCTCATTTTCCTTGCGATAAAGATTCTGTTCCCTTACAGCGGGACTTAATATTTCATTCTCGTGAGGTTTATCCGCAGCAAATAGATCACGTTGGACAGGCTGAACGATTTGTTCGGCACTTAGGTGCGGCGTTGTCGGTTTCAGTGGAAAGTCTTGCTTCAGCATGGAGCCTTCTCCCGTCAATAACCAATTTGAGTCGATGTAATCAATTTTGCTTAAGATTTTTGTGATTACCTCCAAGCTCGGTTTATTTCTCCCATTCAGAATATGCGACATGACTGCTCTTCCGATCTCAATGTAATCGGCAAAGTGTGCCGGGGTCATCCCCTCGTATTCCATCACTTTCTTGATACGTTCAATCATAAAACAAGTGTGAATTTAATAAGTACAAATGTAAAACAAATAATTTACAAATACAAGAAACAAATGTGTTTTACAGAGTATTCAAATGTTATCGTCTGATATGCAGATATTATAATACAATTGTATATAAAACAAAGTGCTTATGAATTTTCACTTTAAATTATATATGTATCTACTTCATTTATATGTGTATAAATATAAATATTAGCCTATATATAGGCTAATAGGCAAAATATACATAAAGACAGGCATTATAAGTGAATTTTTACTTTAATAAACAGCTATTTATGCCTGATATATAGATGTATAGAATATATTTTTGACGTCTGTATATATATGTATATACTTTTGTGCGATATACTTTTGTAAAGTAAATTATTTTGTAAACAAGTGAATAGAATTGGAATACTCAGCAAACCCGTAATATACAAATGTGCATTTAATGAGTCAATTCAAATGACGCACAAATGTATTCATATATTTCAGCAAATGTTATATACTTTTGTAAACTTAAGTCACGAAAGTACACGAGACATTTTGTCATGTCGCAGTTTTGTAAGTTATTTTTGTATATTGAAAAACTTCTAATTTAGGGAAGTTGTATTTCTTGAGGTCAAGCTAATTTGTGTATATGCTTATGTTTGC
>MKRS01000346.1 GCA_001897035.1 Bacteroidales bacterium 45-6 | reverse complement strand
GGCGATCGGGTCTTTTGCTGAGGAGAAAGGCGGTGCGTAAGCGTGTTCGACTTCGATCAGGTCATATACTGTTCCTCCCTTTTTGATAAGCAGGGCTATTTGGTCGATGCGCTTGTCCACCCCTTTGTAGCCAACACATTGCCCGCCGTAAAGTTTGCCTGTCTTTGGGTCGAATGTCAATTTGAGGCTCAGCGGAATGGCTCCTGGATAGTAGCCCGCATTGGATCCTGAGTGGGTCCAGGAGGCGCTGTAAGGAATCCCGAGCTGCTTCAGTTTTTTTCCAGCCAATCCGGTGGATGCCACCGTCATGTCAAATACCTTGGCGATGGATGTGCCGATGGCTCCTTCGTACTTGGTGGTGTTTCCAAAAACCATGTTGTCGGCGACGATGCGCCCTTGGCGGTTGGCCGGATTGGCGAGGTAGTTGAGCCAAGGTTTTCCAGTGAGTGGGTGGGGGAATTCGATGGCATCGCCCACAGCATACACGTCTTCTTCAGATGTTTCCAAGTATTCATCCACCCAGATTCCGCCAGTTTCGCCGATTTTCAGCCCGGCCGATTTTGCCAAGGTGGTTTCGGGACGCACGCCTATGGAGAGGATCACGATGTCTGCCAGAATGATTTCTCCGCTTTTGAACTGAACTTCGATTTGCGAGCCTTTCCGTGCAAAACCTGCCACACTCTGTTCCAAGTGGAGGCGAACCCCTTTTTGAAGTAGGTGCTGGTGCACATGCGACGCCATCGAAAAGTCCACGGGAGCCATCACTTGGCTTCCCATTTCCACGATGGAGACTTCCGCACCCGCATGGTGCAGATTCTCGGCCATTTCGAGACCAATGAATCCGGCGCCGACCACCACCGCTTTTTTTATCTCGTGTGAGTTGATGTAGTTTTTGATCTTGTCGGTGTCGTTCACGTCCCTCAAGGTGAAAATCCTTTCGGAGTTGATTCCTTCCAATGGTGGGCGAACGGGCGAAGCACCGGGCGAAAGCAACAGTTTGTCGTAGCTCTCTGTGTATTCGGTGCCATCCGATTTACGGATTTTCACTGTTTTGGCTTGGGTGTCGATGGCGATCGCCTCGTTGCCGACACGCACATCGACGTTGAACCGCCCTCCGAACGATTGCGGAGTTTGCAGGAATAGGCTGTCGCGTTCGGCGATCACGCCCCCTATGTAATATGGAAGGCCACAGTTGGCATAGGAGATGTATTTCCCTTTTTCAAGGAGGATGATCTCCGCTTTTTCGTCTGCCCGGCGGATTCTTGCTGCGGCTGTTGCTCCGCCGGCCACTCCTCCGATGATTAGATGTTTCATCTTTTGTGGTGTATTTTTTTAGTTTAGTCTATTTTCCCCTTTTGTGAGGTGTATATCTCAGATCGTTGATTCGGGTTTGAATATTTCCCTTAGAAATAATAAACAAAGGAAATAAAATATTTCCAAATATTAAATACAGGAAGTGATAAATATTGATTGCTCCCACGTTATTTACCGTTTGAAAATTGATTGCGTTTTCGAAGTTAGAAAAAGTATCAGTTTTTGGATGACTCCGGGTGGTCACACATCTAATGCTTCACCTGTGTGAAAAAAATGGAAATTATCTGTCATCACTTTTTTGAACATACTTGCAGCAACCATTCCCGTGCAATGTCCCGTGATTATTTTTATTCCCGGATACTTTCTTTGTGTTGTGCTGGCTATGCCCGCTATTTCCGTTTCCGTTTCAAATTCAACCGCATTACAGCTGTCGATCAGGTGCATTCCTCCTATATATACTTTTATGGCCGATCTTCCAGATGCTTCCAAGGTGTTAAGTAGTCCGTGGTGACAACAAGACGAAATGACTATTGCTCCATCGGGCGTGTCGATGCAGATGGCAAACTCGTGCGAGAAGTCGTCGGGCGAATCTGCGTTCAGCAATGTTCTGTTTGCTTTAGGTTGCGGGTAGTTGCGTGAAATAGCTGTAATCAGGAAAATATTTTCGGACAATTGTGTATTCCTGTCAATGAATTGAACCCTTTTTATGTATTCATTTACAATGGAGAAATTGATGCTTATATTTCTTTTTGCACTGCCCCGTGTTGAAAAACAGAGGCAATTTTCGTTGATGCGGGAAGATAGCAGAACAGTCGCCTTTGTATTGGTTTGGAGGAAATGCGCCAGTCCGCCTGTGTGGTCAGCATGGGCATGAGACAAAAGAAGGTAATCAACGTCTTGCAGGTTGATTCCTAAATTTTTGGCATTTGCCAAAAATTTACCTGATGCGCCGCAATCCACCATCCATTTGTATCCATCCATTTCAAAATAGATGCTAAGCCCGTGTTCGGTCAGCATGGAATTATTTTCAGGGTGGGGCGAATTGTCTATGAGGATACAGACTTTCATAGGAAGAACGATTTTGAAATAAAGCAAGTAGGCAAAGGCTTTTCGGCGCAAGCCAATGCCTGCTTGGCATCATGTGGATAGTGAAGAAATCAGTGGCTGCAAGTATGCCCTTGATCGCCGTGGAGCATGCAGGTAATCCCTGAATCGGCCAATTTCCCATCCAGGAACTCATCCACCTTGCGTCTTGCTTCGCCCGAATTTCCTCTGAGCACCTTTATGCCGTGTGTGTTGAGCACATTCAGAGCGCCGTCGCCCATGCTTCCGGCAATCAGGATGTTCACCCCTTTGTTTTGCAATACGGAGGCGATGTTGCTTTTACATCCGCAACCGCTTTCCGATGGCAGAATTTCGGTCGATTCTATCTCTTTTTTCTCGTTCACCACAAAAATGGTATAGGCCTCGCAATGGCCAAAATGGTCGTCAATCTGCGTTCCGTTTGTTGATACTGCAATTTTCATTTTCTTCTTGTTTTTTGATGTATAATTGATGATGGTAGCTTCCTTTGCGCATCATTTTCTTTCCGCAAGCGGGGCAATTTGTCTCCCGGCAGGGCTGTTTCTTCCTGTGCGGGATTTCAAGGCCGCAATGCACACAAATACAAATCCCATTACCGATGTCGCTTTCGCTTTCGCTGTCTGCGCCATTCAACCGTTTCATATTTTTTGAATTGCAATATGAGCATTGGCGGGATTCGGTGGGCGATACGTTCAGCTTTTTGCAATCTTCACAGCGATACCAATAATTGTCGGAATGGTAGTCGCCACCTTCGATGAGAATGGCTTTCCCTTCCACAAAAGCCTGTGCAATAGACTTGATAGCCTTGTCGTGAATCCGCGTGAGAGTGGGTCGGGAAACCCCCATTTGCTTCGATGCTTCCTCTTGGCTCAGCCCTTCGTAATCCACCAGCCGGATAGACTCGTATCCTTCGTAGAGAAGCACCGCCGGCTCCAAGTCAGGCATAGGTATTCCAAATGGTTTGAATCCATCCATTGCTGGAGGATTTGCAACGGCTCGTTTTCTTCTTGGTCTGGACATGTTGTTTTGATATTCTATTTCCCGGCATTGCTTTACATTCGGAAAACGGGAGAAACAATGCCCTTCATTTCAAATGAATGGTACAAATGTATAAAATATTTGAACGCACGTTCATAATTATATGAAATTTGGAATGAGAATAGATAACAATATACACTCTGCAAAAAATCAATTAACTCGATATTTTGTCCATTTCAATCATCCAGATGTTCTGTTCGGGTATTTTCCGCTTAATAAAAAAATTGAAATGTCCGATATTTGCATCTGAAAACAGGCATTGCTGTCAAAGAGATTAATTTCAAATTGCCTGTTATATAAATTTAAAATTTGGTTGCAATGAAAACGAATTTTCCAAAAATGTTTTTGCCTGCTATGTTTGCCACATGTATTCTGTTGGCCTCGTGCGATGAAGAGGAGAAAGTAGAATATAGCCAAAATTGGGTGGAACGGGCAACATTGAACCCGGTTGGCGATAGAAATGTTATATGGACTGATGGGGGAAGAAACTTGCTGATAGAATCATCGCATCTTGACAATTACAATCCAACGGAGGGCCAACGTGCATTTGTAAATTACACAATCAGGTCGAATCCAGATTCCAGCAATTATAACGTGACCCTCAACAACGTGGTGAAGATATTGACCAAGGATGTTGCCTATCTAACCACTGAGAATCAATCTGAAATTGGTGACGACCCGGTGAAGATCTACTCCTTGTGGTGTTCTGGAGGATACCTGAATGTAAATTTCGGATTTAATTATGGTTTCACCGCAACGCACCTGATAAACCTGGTGGAAAACAAGATGATCGTCCACCCCGAAGACGGCAAGGTTTACCTCGAATTCAGGCACAATGCGCACAACGATCCGCAGTCGGTGGCCCGCTTGGGGACAGTGAGCTTCAACTTGGCCCCATACAAGAATGGAAGTAACCTGGTGGAATTTGTTATTCGGGCCAAAGACTTTCAAGGAGAAGTGGAATACCACGTACATTCTGATTTTTTACGCAATAGCGATGTTGGAAACGATATAAAATATAGTGGCGATGGTTTTCGCTGATTTGTCAACTGTTTGTTTATTAACTAATTAAAAATATGATAGAAATGAAAACGAATTCAAAAAAGATCTTCCTGCATGTTGCAGCCATTTGTTTGTTACTGATGGCCACCGCGGCTAACTCTCTTTCAGCACAAAACAGTATGAAAACGTCAGAAGAGAGGGCCTCGATGATAACCCAAAAGATGAAGGAGCGATTGTCCCTGAGCGACGGCCAACTGAAATCCGTTCAGGAGATTAACCTCAAGTATGCGAAAATCAATGAACAAACGCTAACTGACGCCGGCAACAAGCTGTCGAAGGCGAAAAAACTGAAATCTTCCATGTCTGCAAAGGATGATGAACTCAAAAAAGTACTGAACAAAGACCAGTATGCCGAATACAAGAAAATGGCAGACGAAATGAAGCAGCAGATGCGCGAGCAGTTCAAGCAGATGAAGAACTAACAGCTTGGAGAACTTTTTTTCTTTTGAAAACGGAATGCCGCTTCCTTGACGCGAAGCTGGCGCATTCAATAACGGGGCGATCCTTAAAACGCCCCGTTATCTGCATCTGCTTACCTGTTATCTCCAAATAATTTGATATATTTGAAACCACAACAATCACCTACCTGATGAAGAAGCTATCGAAATCGAGCGACTTGTATGTAGCGATCCTTTTTTCAGCCATTGTTCCGTTGCTCAATATCATGAACAATATTGAACGGCGGGACAATTTCCATTGGCAGAAAATCTTGGTCATCTGGTTTCTGACATTTGCTTTCCTACTGATAAGCTGGTACACCAGCGCCTACTTCACCCAACGATACATCTATCGCAAAGAGAACAAACGGCTTGTGGCTTTTGGCTTGATAATCGGCTCCAACCTCTTGCTGCTGTTTGGTTTTACCATCCTTGGGCGATGCCTTTCGGGAAATTACGACTCGTTCTATGTGACTATTCTGGACCGGGAGAAGACATCTTATTTCCTGATTTTCTGGCGCGGGTTGTTTGGTATTGCACTCATCAACTTGGTGCAATATGCGCTCTACCGCAACCGTGTGGCGCAAGAAGTGGCGATGCAGAACGAGCAGTTGAAGACCGAAAACATCCTCTCTCGGTTCGAGTTGTTGCGCCAGCAAGTGAACCCGCATTTCCTTTTCAATGCGCTCTCGACACTTCGCTCAATGATCCACCAGAAAGATCCCAATTCGGAAGAATATGTGATGAAACTTTCGGAAGTGCTGAGGCAAATCCTGCAAAAGAAGGACAAAAATGTGGTGACCCTTTCGGAAGAATTGGAGTTTGCCAGCAGCTACATCTACATGTTGTCGATCCGCTTCGAGCATCTTCTGGATATTGAATTTGAGATACAAGAGGATGCCAAGATGCTTTATCTGCCCACATTCAGTTTGCAAATCTTGATTGAGAATTGCATCAAGCACAATGTCATCTCGCAAAGCAAGCCGCTCCATATCCGGATTTTTACTGCCCCAAAAGACAGGCTGACCGTGCAAAATAACTTGCAACCCAAGCAAACGAAAGAAGAAAATTCGGGCTTCGGGCTTTCCAACCTCCAAAACAGATACGCTCTGCTGGGAGAGAAGGAAGGGATTGGCATTCATTCTGATGGAAACAAATTTTGTGTCACGCTTAAATTGATGGACTTATGAAGATCTTGATCGTGGAGGATGAGCCGCAGACTGCCCGGATGTTGCAGTCCATCGTACAGGAACTTCGCCCCGAATCGCTCGTGGTGGGTGTTCTGGACAGCATCGAATCGACGGTGGAATTCCTCTCTGCCGGAAAAAACATGCCGGATGTGATCTTTCTCGATATCCAGTTGGCCGATGGGCTTAGTTTCGAGATTTTCAAGCAGGTGGAAGTGAAAACACCTGTGATTTTCTGTACGGCTTACGACCAATATGCCTTGCAAGCCTTCAAGTCGAACGGCATTGATTATCTGTTGAAGCCAGTGAAGGGCGAGGACGTGAAAATGGCGTTGGACAAATTGGAAGGATTCCGGCTGATGATGAAATGGGATCCGTCGCTGCTCGATTTGTTGAAGCAATCCATCCAACCCCCAAAAGATTACAGGAAATCCCTTCTGTTGCCATCCCGGGAAAATTTCATACCCCTGCAAGTGTCCGACGTTGCCGTGTTTTTTGTGTCCGACGAGGTGCTTTATGCCTACACCTTTGGTAATCAAAAGCACGCCATCTTTCGTCCATTATCCGAATTGGAGGAAGAGATTAATCCCGCCGATTTTTTCCGCATCAGCCGCCAGGCCTTGGTCAACCGAAAGGCAGTGGTGGAAATACAACCTTATTTCAACCGCAAGGTCGTTGTGAAAACGCATGTCAAGCTTCCCGAATCGCTCGTGGTCAGCCGGCTGAAAGTTTCCGAATTTATGCGCTGGATGGAAGGCTGAAAGCCAGTAATCCCGGATCTGTTCATTTCACCCTTTCCTTTGTTCAGTTCAAGCAGAATGGCCTTGAACCAAATCGCTCACTGCCATAATTTTGTGCCAAAAAGATAGGAGACATAAGATTATGAAAAAAATGGTAGCAACATCCCTTTTGTTTTGTCTGGCTCTCGCAGCTTTCTCTCAAAGGCAAGCGGACAAAATTCACGGAATTTGGATAAATGAAAACAAGACAATGAAAATCGAGTTTTCAGGTTCGGAGACATATTCCGCCAAAATAGTATGGATGGCAGAGGCGAAAGACAAAAACGGGCAACCACTTCTGGATGCGAAGAATCCCAATCCTGCCTTGAGAAAAAATGCATTGGTTGGGACCGTCATCATTTACGGGCTGCAATTCGAGAACGGGCTTTACAAAAACGGCAAGATCTATGCTCCCAGGAGAGGCATGATCGTTAATGGTTCGGTCAGGTTTCTTTCCGACAACAAATTGGAAATCACAGGGAAGAAAGGTTTGATGTCAAATTCTCAAATCTGGACAAGAGCATGAAGGCAAAGAACTTGGCATTTGTTCTCATGTCGTGTTTGTTTGCCTTTGCCGGCAATGCACAAATCGTTCTCCGCTCGGCGGACGATGCCAGGAATCTTGCGCTCAAAAGCAATGCGGGATATAGGGTGCAACAATTAAAAACTGTGCAGGCTAAACAAAACAAACGGGCTGCAAACGCCTTTTTGTTCCCCAATATTTCCGCTGGAGCTTCCGGGCAATACAACATCCATGTGCAGGAAACTCCCGTTCCGGGCGAACTTGTCGGAAAACCGGGCGAAACTGTTTTTCTGAAATTCGGAAAGGATTACAACTACACGGCGGGAATCAACGTGAATTACACTTTGATGAACTGGACTTCCGTTTTCGAGTCGAAAACAGCTTCCGCACAAGTCAATCTGCAGCAGGCCAACGAATCTTACTACGCACAGCAGCTCAAGCAGCAGGCGGTTCAGGCGTATTATGCCGTGGTGGTTTCCCAGCAGGCGATTGGCATTTGGACGCAAAACGTAGCCGTGGCCGACTCCATCGCAAGCTTGACAAATAAAAAATTTCAGGAAGGGTTGGCCGATTTGTTGTCCGTGAATCAGGCGGAAATCAACCGGAAGGAGGTGCTGCAACAGTTGGACAAGGCGCAGTTGTACCTCGACCAATGTCAGTCACAGTTGAAATCGGCGCTTTCCATTCCCGATTCGGTAGCCGTTGAGGTGGTCGAGAAGCAAGCATTTTCACCAGTTGATGCGGACAAGCTTTCGCTTCTGCCCGACAAGGAGGCCGATGTCTATAAGAAAGAGGCCGATGTTTCCGACTACCAGATGAAAGCCGCTCGCTCCGCCTTTTTGCCGCAAATCAGCCTGAAAGGATATGTCGGGTCTTATCATTATAGCGACAACATCGATCCCTCCTTCGGTTCCAATTGGAAACCCTCAAGCTACGTAGGCTTGTCTGTCAGTGTGCCGATTTTCACGGGGTTTGCCAACAAGGCGAAATACAATGCTTCGAAAATTGAGAAGCAAATTGCCTTGGACAACTACCAGGAAGCGATCCGCAACAGCCAGGTCAATGATTCGCAGCTTTGGAAACGGTATTACAGCGCACAGCGGGTGGCGAACATCACCCTCGAAAAAATGAAGCTGTCGGAGCAAAACATGGCCTTGGCTCTCTGCAAATACGAAGAGGGGCTGACAAGCCTTGCCGACTACCTCAATACCTTCGATGCGAATTTATCTATCCAGAACCAATACCTCACCGATGCGTCGCAGTTTCGGGTGGTGCAGGCCGAAATAGAGGCAAGGAGATAAATATTATGTAGTTACGATCTGGGAATGACTGAATTATTGAATTACGAACTTGCTCATTATCTCATTGGCATATTGGCACATTAGCATATTATCAGATTAAAAAAATATGAAATCATACAGATTCTCAATCATCGGCGGGGCAATGCTGCTGCTTTTTGCAAGTTGCAACCGTAGCGAGACGACTTCCCCGCAACGCAGGGACATCGTGGATGCCGTGTTTGCAAGCGGCACCGTTATTATGGAAAACACCTATCACGTCACGTCCCAAACGGCAGGCGTCCTCACCGAATCGTTGGTGAAGGAGGGCGATTCGGTCAAGGCCGGGCAATTGCTCTTCCAGCTCGCCAACAATGCCCAGCAAGCCTTAGAGGCGGGGGCATCGGCCTCTTACAAGTATGCGGAGAGCAACAATTCTCCCCATTCGCCTGTCTGGCAAAAGATCAAGCAGCAACAACGCCAGGCATTGGACCAATTGGCCACCGATTCGGCGCAATATGTCCGTTTCCGTAACCTTTACGCATCTCATGCCGTGGCGAAAGCCGACATGGACAAGATGAAGCTGGCGTATGAAACATCGAAGGCCAACCTCAAACAGGTAGAGAGCAATATGGCCGACATGCGGAGCAACTTGCAAGTGGAGGCCTTGAATGCCAGGGGAAATTACATTGCCCAGCAGGAAAATAAGAAGCAAGGCATTTTCACTGTACCTTACGATGGTGTTGTACTGACTCTTCCCAAAGCGAAGGGCGACTTGGTGAAAAACGGCGAGATGCTCGCTGAAATTGGCTCGGGGCGATATTTAGCCAGACTGATGGTTTCGGAAGACGACATTTCCCGTGTGAAATTGGGGCAGGAGGTGTATATCGAGTTCAACACCGAACGGGGAAAAAGCTACAAGGCCCACATAAGCCGTATCTTCCCGGCTTTCAGTGACCTTGACCAATCCTTTATCGTAGAAGCGATGTATGATGGCGTAACCCCCGATTTGCGCGAAGGGACGCAGTTGCAGGCAAACATCGTCATCGGAGCCAGCAAACATGCGTTGGTGATTCCTCGCCGGTTCATGCTCGCCGGCAGCAAAGTGAAGCTGAAAGGAGAAAGCGAACCTGTGAACGTCCGCACCGGGATTATCACTCCCGAATGGGCGGAAATCAAGAACGGACTCACCGAAACCGACAAAATAATATACAGGAATGATGGCAAAAACAACTAAAAATAGGGTCAACAGCCAGATTGCTTCCGTGCATTTGACCTCCAAGATCTGGCAGACGGTGGTGGCCATGCTGGGGGTGACGTTTGGCGTGTCGATGTATATTTTCATGAATACGTTTATGAACGGGGTGAACAAAACTCAAGATGACTTGGCTTTCAGCAACCTGGCCCACATCCGC
>MKRS01000345.1 GCA_001897035.1 Bacteroidales bacterium 45-6 | reverse complement strand
CGATCTGAATGCCCGTTCGGCGCAAGCCCTGAGTGCAAAAGGTAAGCCTGCGGCTGTAAAGGATTCGGCTT
The DNA here is from genome assembly GCA_001897035.1 of Bacteroidales bacterium 45-6. Taxonomy (GTDB): domain Bacteria; phylum Bacteroidota; class Bacteroidia; order Bacteroidales; family Dysgonomonadaceae; genus UBA1309. The sequence goes on along the minus strand of MKRS01000345.1, from coordinate 1,549 downwards.
CCGCAGATTCCACGAAGGCTGCTGCGACTGAAGATCCTTCTCATTTGGCGTTTAAGAAACCTTTCTTGCAATATTTTGCTCAGGCCGGACAAGGTGGTCCTGTGCTGGGCGTGGTAAATAAGAATGACACGGCGGCCGTAGATGCTATCTTGGCAAAATACAAAGATGCTTATCCCTCCGACATGCTCTTCAGATGGGGCTTCAAAGCCTTGGATGACAAGGAATCGATGTTCCAGTTGTATGTCCTCAGAGGCGACGGCATCAAGCGTGGCCCTGCTTTGGACGGTGACGTAGTGGTTTCGGCAAAGGCAGACCAAGGTCAACAGACCAAAGGCGGCGGCTGGGAAGTGAGCATGGAAATGAATGCTTCCGGATCGAACCGTTGGGCTAACATTACGGGTGCTGAAAAAGGAAACTCCATCGCAATCGTTTTGGACGGACACGTGTATTCCGCTCCAAATGTAAACGACAAGATTGAAGGCGGACGTTCGTCCATCACCGGCAATTTCTCGCCGGAAGAAGCAAAAGACTTGGAAAACGTGTTGAAGTCCGGCAAGATGAAAGCGGGAGTTCGCATCGTGCAAGAAGATATCGTTGGGCCATCGTTGGGCGATGAAGCCATCAAAGCCGGGCTTATCTCGTTGTTTGTGGCGTTGTTCGTGCTGATGTCCTACATGTGTTTGGTTTACGGTTTCATCCCGGGTATGATCTCTAACGGAGCTTTGTTGCTCAACTTGTTCTTTACACTTGGTATTTTGGCATCGTTCCATGCCGTGATGACACTTCCCGGTATTTGCGGGCTCGTGCTGGCTATGGCTATGGCTGTGGATGCGAACGTGCTTATCTATGAGCGCACGAAAGAAGAACTACGGTCGGGCAAGAATGCCAAGAAAGCATTGGAGGATGGCTACAAACATGCCTTCACTGCAATCTTCGACTCCAACTTGACTTCTATCATTACAGGTTTCATCCTCTATAACTTTGGTACAGGTCCGATCAGAGGGTTTGCGATCACCGAAATTATCGGTATCTCCGCTTCTTTCTTCACGGCAATCTTTATGACTCGTTTGGTTTACGATTATGCGTTCTCGAAAGGCAAGTTCCAAAACTTGAAATTCTCTTCCGAAGCGTTGCGCAATTTCTTGATGGACACCAAGATCAATTTCTTGAACCTGCACCGCAAGGCGTATGCTCTGTCGGGAACGTTGATCCTGATTGGTGTAATTTCCCTGTTCGTCTTTGGCTTGAATAAAGGCATCGACTTCACGGGCGGACGCAACTATACCATCCGCTTTGACAAACCGGTCGATACCCAGCGTTTGGCAGAGGCTCTCCGTACTCAATTGGAACATGACGGATCATCCGTATCAGTTATCACGATTGGTACAAGCAATCAGGTGCGTGTTTCCACAAACTATAAGATCGAGGACTCAAGCGAAAGCGTTGAAACGGAAATTAGAAGTAAGATGACTACTGCTTTGAGCGCGTACTTGAAGCCGGGATCGACAATCAACGATTACGTACAGAGTTCTCAAAAAGTTGGACCAAG
>MKRS01000344.1 GCA_001897035.1 Bacteroidales bacterium 45-6 | reverse complement strand
CAGCGAAGATTCGGTGTTGATCGTCGTGGATGCGGCTGAAAAATCTCCGGAAATGTTTCCACTCCATTTATCGAGAACAACCTTCATGTCCGAAGAAAGGTCATCGTAAATGACGCTACAATTAGTCAGGGATATTTTTTTCAACTCAACCTTGAAGGTGCTGGAGGAGGTATCGGCTTTTGCCTCGGCAGAATCCGTTTTCATGATGTCCCAGTTGGCGCGTCCGTCGGCAAGCACCTTGGCATACACTTTTGTTTCGTCGAGCGAGATTTTTGTGACCCGGTAGTTCCCGCTGAAAATGCTTGAAAGGTCGATTGTGACCGATGCAGACTTCGCTTTCAGCAAGGTGTCTTTGGCAAAATCCCCCACGCCACTCAATGCCGCATCGTTCAGGGACAAAGTTGCATTGGGAAAATTAGAAAAGAAGTTCAAACTGAAATCATTCACTTTGAGCTTGGCGTTGAGCTTTTTGTCTGCGGCATGCACAACGGCCTTTTTGATCTGATCTTTAAACAGAAAAGGAGCTGCAATCATTGCCACGAGCAGTACTCCGAGAGATATACCCGTGATTTTGAGCGTTTTCTTTAGAATTAGTTTTTTATCCATTTGAAAAAAATAAATAGTTATAGATATGGTTGTAAAGTTCAACAAACAATCGTCAAGCCAAAATTACACTTTTTTTTATCATTACCATTCTATTCTGCATCAGAATGTAGAGGCAAGCTCGTTTCAACAACAAAAATGCACGACAAGCGAAACTTATCGTGCATTTTCAGTGCTCTTTCACACAGATTGCCGTCAAGCGACAGCCAGTCGGAACTATTTTAAGCTAATTTTCAGTGGCTTACGCACTTGTTCTGTAAATTTAACAATGTATTTGTGATAATCGTTTACTGTCGGGAACCAAGCTTTGGACCATCCGTAGCCAGTGTAATATACCGCAGGGTGGGCATAATCCATCACTGCCAATACGTGCGAAAATGCTTTCGGAGAACCCTTCACGTTTGTCGTGTAAGTGTTCACAACCGTTTTGATTTTGTTGTAGGGGAAAACAAGGCCGACATAAGCGTCCCCGTCAGTAGGACTCGAAGGCTCCTTGTAAACCAAATAGTTGGAAGAGGAAATCACCGAGTCGTTCTCGTGCTTCAGGATTCCGGCAGCAACAGGGAATTTTCCTCCCGCACCTCCGTAGGTCTGTACCACTTTTGTGAGGCTCGCACCGGCATCCAGTACAAACTCGCGGCTCTCCCTATACTTTTTCCCGGCTACCACTACGTCCATATAGTTCACCCGGAAGCGCACGCGCAAGGGGCCGTTGTCTAACACCTGGTAAGTCTGGTAGTTTTGATTCAGCCACAACGTGTCCTTCAGGAAGGGCGCCATGGCACCCGCACCCAACGACCGACCGACGGCAAACACGTCCATGCCCTCGCCATGGTCAACGTGGAAGCTGATCTGTTGTTCGTGGTCTTTCCGATACCACTCATCCAGAACCATCTTGTTTGTCCTCTTGTACCACAGGTCGATGCCGTTGCTTGGGCCATCCACCGGCACCAACGCCTTGCCATAAACCCGGAAGCCAACTTTGTCGTTTTCCCAGGCAAAGTCGTCCTTGCGTTCTGGATGATATTTGCCGTAGGCACGCACCTCGGCTGCTAAAGCCTGTCCCCCCTTAATGTTGAACACAGCTTTTTCTTTCGCCTTTAGCTGGGCCATGAAAATCAACTGCTGATCGGATGTCACTTGGCTTGTCAACCGGCTTCCCGCGGCATCTTCCACGATATAAGTTTCACCTGTACGGAGAGCAACCTTGTGCGATAAATTCGCCAAGGGCACCGACACCACCTCTTCCAACCGATCCGAGTTTGTCGGATTCTCCACCGTCACTTTCACTTGCCCGTAACTCAGGTTGCAAACGCCCGAAAGGCTGAAAACGAACAAGCTTGCGAACAATATTTTCTTCATAATATGCTTACAATATGCGTTCTATATTTAATTATATGGAGAAAACCGCAAGAAGGAAAAGCTTTCCCCTAACGGTTTTCTCCATTTTATTCTCAATAAGCCACTTAAGGCTGTTTGCCGATATAAGCCAGGATGCCGCCATCGACATACAGGACGTGCCCGTTCACAAAGTTGGAAGCTTCGGAAGCCAGGAACACGGCTGGCCCTTGCAAGTCTTCGGGTGTTCCCCAACGTGCAGCGGGAGTTTTTGCGATGATAAATTTATCGAAAGGATGGCGCGAACCGTCGGCTTGGGTCTCGCGCAAAGGAGCCGTTTGCGGCGTGGCGATATATCCCGGGCCAATCCCATTGCATTGGATGTTGTGTTCGCCGTATTCGGAACAGATGTTGCGGGTCAGCATTTTCAGACCGCCTTTTGCCGCTGCATAAGCCGACACCGTTTCACGGCCAAGCTCGCTCATCATGGAGCAGATGTTGATGATTTTTCCGTGACCTTTTTTAATCATACTGGGGATCACCGCTTTGGACACGATGAAAGGGCCGTTCAGGTCGATGTCAATCACCTGGCGAAATTCGGCGGCAGTCATTTCGTGCATCGGGATGCGCTTGATGATGCCGGCATTGTTGACCAGGATGTCGATCACACCCACTTCTTTTTCTATTTGCGCCACCAAAGCGTTCACACCCGCTTCGTCCGTCACGTCGCACACATAACCGTGTGCATCGATTCCAGCTTCTTTGTATGCCGCAATGCCTTTATCTACAGCCGCTTGGTTGATGTCGTTGAACACTACTTTTGCGCCAGCCTTAGCAAATGCGGAAGCCAAAGCAAACCCAATGCCATACGAAGCGCCTGTCACCAAGGCGATTTTCCCTTCTAATGAAAAGTTTTGAACAAAAGAACTCATAACTATAACGTATATTTTAATGAATAAATGAAATACATACTCTGCTTACCCAAAAGCCATTCCAGCAAATATAGCAAATTGATTGATAATTGCCAATCTATATTTTCCGAAAAGGACAAAGAACAGCCCAAAAGTAACAATAATTAAACAGCATCCAGCCTACAATTCCCTTCGTATGCGCCACAATTGCCACGAATTGATGATGTTCTGCCACAGAATATAGGCACCGGGAGCAACCGAAGCCAGCGGATTGAGGTAAGTGTGGGCAAGCCAAATGGCAAGAATCGTGTTTTTCTGGCCCAAGCCTTGCCCTCCCGCAATCTTATCACCGTAGAGCCTTCCGATTCGCCTTCCTACCCAGAATTGGGACACACAGGCCACCAAGGCCACCAAAGCAATACCTATTTTCAGATCGTAACGTCCAGGGTCTTGCGTGGAAACAAACTTCACTGTGGTAGCCGTCACGATGGCCAGGGCTATTACCCACAGGTAGAAGGATAGGATACTCTTTTTTTGCACCTCATCCGCTCCCCTGGGCCAGATTCGTTTCAAGGCCACAGCCAAAGTTAGCGGCCCCAGCAACAAGATGAAAACGCGTTGCGCAATGTGGAAGAACGAATCCCAGAAAGAGATCTGGCTGTTTGCCCCCCAAAGGGAAAACAAAAACGGGGCCATAATGGCTGCTGTGAGATTGCCAAGCAAGGTGTAGGCTGTGAGGCTGGCCGTATTGCCCTTCAGCATACCCGTTATCACCACAGCCGAGGTGGCGGTGGGCGCAAGCAGGCAGATCAACCCCGACTGGGCAAGGGTGACATCGATGTTTTTCAACAACAAGTAAAGCCCCACACTGCCAAAAATCTGGATCAGGATAAGCCAGAAGTGCATTGGGGAAAACCGGATCGCCTTCACCGACATGCCGCAATAGGTGAAAAAGAGCATCAAGAAAATCAAGTAAGGAGTTAGGAAATCAAATTTGCCGAAAAAAGGATAAAACAATGTCCCAATGGTCATCGTGAAGGGCATCATGTAGGGTTTAATTTTTTTTAGCATGGATCAATTTCAAAAAATACAGGGCAAATTTAATTCATTTTAAATTCAGAAAGGGGGTCAATTCAGTTTTTTTACTGGGTCAAAAAATACAATGCACCAGATTGCGCTTGTCTTTAAGAAATTTCAACATCCTTGCCGCTCAATATAATGTTTAAGGCGGTATATTTGATAATTAATTTCTGTGTATCTTTGCCGCCGATGAAAAAGAAAAGAATATTTATCCCGATTATATTGCTTTTGTCCATTGCATCCGTGTGGGGGCAACAACCCCGGCTCATGCTTTCCAACACCGAAAAGAAAGGGGCGGAAAAGGGCAGCTTAGACAAAGCAAAACAGGAACCCAAGGACACCACCGAAGCCATTTATGTGTGGAGGGTGAATGAGACTACCGGCGAGCGAATCCAGGCAATCCGCGACTCTATCCGTTACAATTTCCAGCAAACAACCATCCCCGACGGGCATTCGGTAGCTATCGGCTATCTTGGCAACGTGGGTTCGCCGTCTTTCTCCAAATTGTTTTCCGAAAATCCCTACGAGCGCACATTCTATTTTTGGAATCTCTTGGATCCCTATTACAAGAATCCGGGAAAGCAATTGTTTTACAATACCAAAATACCTTATTCCAACCTTTATTACCAAACAGGTGGATCGCAATACACCAAGGAAGAGCGGCTAAAAGGAGAAATCACCTCCAACTTCGGCAAAAACTTCAACTTGGGTTTCAACATCGACTATATTTATTCCCGTGGGAGTTATCAATTTCTATCGAACAAGTCTCTCAACTACAACCTGTTTGCCAGTTACATCAAGGACAGGTACGAGATGCACGCCTGGGGTGGAAATTACAGCTTCCTGAATTCTGAAAATGGCGGGATGAGGAACGACTTGTTCATCACCAGCCCCAACTCCAAAGACTTGCCCAACACCACTTACACCTCAACCGACCTTCCGGTGAGAATGAACCTGACCTGGAACCGGGTGAGAGGCCGGCAATTGTTCTTCACCAACAGATACCACCTCGGCTATTACAGCAAGGAGAAAAAACACATAAACAACAAGGATACGGTTGTCGATACGTTTGTGCCTGTTGCCAGCTTCATCTTCACCAGCCAATACACGCACCAATACCGCAGGTTCAATTCCTACGATTCCGCATTTGTGGATGCCAAACATACCATCCGAGCCTTAGATACCCTTTACACCGAAAAACATTACGATAGACCTGTCAACGACCTGACCACCCTGACTGAATGGAAAAACACCTTCGGCCTCTCGATGCGCGAAGGCTTCCGCGACTGGGTGAAATTTGGCTTGACGGCTTATATACAGCATACCACTCGCCGGTTTTCTCTTCCCAATTCGACAGAAAACCAATTCGACAAGCATTTCCAAAACAGCGTGGCTGTGGGTGGTGTGCTATCCAAAACGAGCGGAAAACTATTGAAATATGACCTCGATGCCGAGCTTTCGGTTGCGGGCTACGATTTTGGGCAGTTCAAGGCAAATGCCAAACTACAAACCTCTGTCAACATTGCGGGCAAGGAAGCTTCCCTAACAGCCACCGGCTATATCAAGAACTTGAAAGCGAACTTCTTAGAATCGAATGTGCAGTCCAAATATTTTTTGTGGAACAAAGATATGCACGATATCCGCCGGGTGTTTGCCGGGGGAGAGATCGACCTCCCGCAAACAGGCACCAGATTTAGTTTGGGAATAGAGAATGTGCAAAATTACCAATATTTTAATGCCAATAAAACCATCGACCAATACAGTGGAAGTGTGCAGGTGCTATCTGCCAGGCTCGATCAGAAGCTAAGCGCAGGCATCCTTCACTGGGACAACCAGCTTGTGCATCAAACCACCACCAACCAGTCGGTGATTCCCGTGCCGCAATTCAGCGCCTATACCAACCTTTATATTCTCACCAAGCTTGCCAAGGTGCTCACCATCCAGGCAGGAGTGGACACCCATTTCCACACTGCGTACTATGCTCCCGGTTATGAGCCTGCACTGATGGCTTTCTACAACCAGCAAGATGTTAAGGTGGGAGGTTTTCCCATGTCAACGCTTTATGTGAATGCCCACTTGAAGAAAACGCGCTTCTTTGTGATGTACTACAACATACTGAAAGACTTAGGCAATTATGGTTATTTCTCACTGCCACACTACCCTACAAACCCATTCATGTTCAAGTGGGGACTTTCGTGGGATTTCAACAACTAAGACCACGCGACACGGCCATTGTCACACGTTGACTGGCGGCAGGAAGGCGTCGTCGATGTGGTCTATTTCAAAGTCTTTCCCGTTCCAGATGGCTCCCACCACGTCAAAGCGTGCCTGTTTTTCGGGATCGTATTCCCGGATATAGAAGTCGGCGGCTTCCACCATCCGTTTGATTCGGTTGTGCCCGATCGCATCGTGGGGATTCCCCCATTGGTCGGAAGTGCGGGTTTTCACCTCCACAAACACTAAGTATTCCTCGTCTTCGGCGATGATGTCTATCTCGTATTTCTCGAAACGCCAGTTCTGCCAAAGAATTTTGTAGCCCTTCGTCTTCAGGAAAAGAGCGGCTGCCTCTTCCCCAAGCTTGCCTAATTCATTGTGTTGCGCCATTTTTGTAAGTGTTTGTTCGTAAAATAGATCTCTATCTTCACAAAATTAGTATAATGCTTTAAAATATCGAGAAAGGGTTATACTTTTGTGGCATGAAATCAATGAATAAAAAACCAAAAGCCTCGCCTTTGCAATTGCAGAGAACCAAAAAGGCACAATTTATGCTGAATGAAGAAGAATATAAGTTGATTTCATTCTACCTGAACAAGTATAAAATCTCAAACCGCTCGCGTTGGTTTCGCGAAACGGTGGTGTCCCATATTCTGAAAAGCTTGGACAAGGACTATCCAACCCTTTTTGACGAAAACGAAATGAGAAGATGAGCGAACAAATTCTGAATGATGAATATTTCATGCGCCAGGCATACATCGAGGCTCAAAAAGCGCAGGAAAAAGACGAGGTGCCGATCGGCTGCGTCATCGTCAGCCAGGGCCGCATCATTGCCCGGGCGCACAACCTCACGGAGACTCTCAACGACGTAACAGCCCATGCAGAAATGCAAGCCATCACGGCTGCTGCAAACGTTTTGGGAGGAAAATACTTGAAAGATTGCACGCTGTATGTTACCGTGGAGCCTTGCCCGATGTGTGCGGGCGCCATTGCGTGGGCGCAACTCTCGCGGGTGGTGTATGCAGCGGAAGACGAGAAGCGTGGCTATATGCTCTATTCGCCCATCATCCTTCATCCCAAAACCAAAGTGGCACAAGGGGTGATGCAGGACGAGTGCAGCTTGCTGGTGAAAAACTTCTTCAAAAGCAAAAGATAGCATATCGATCAATCATTCGATCGACGCTTCTTCTCTGCTTAGCTAAACCCCATTACCTTTTCTTTGCCAGCTTGATATATTCGTCTGCGACAGCGGCATCAAAACCGGCCGCTTTCGCCTTCTCGAAATCGGTTATTGCCGAAGGGTAATCGTATTGCTTGAGCCGTAGCTGGCCACGCAGGATGTAGATGTATGGATCGTTGAAATGCAGTTCCAAGGCTCTTTCGATGTCTTGCTGTGCCCGGGCGTATTTCTTGAGATTGATATAACATTCCGCCCGATTCGCATAGATGTCGGCATCGTTCCTGTGGTGGTACACGAGGTCGGTGTATAAGTTTTCGGCCTCCTCCCAACGCTCTTGCCTTTTCGAGATCAGGGCCTGGCCCATTTTGCCGTCAATCTTCTTGGGTTCCAATTGGTCGAGCTTTGAATAATCGGCGGAGGCTTCCAGAAACTGCCTGTTCTGGACATAAATCAACGCCCGGCGAAGGTATGCCTCGTAGTTTTTGTTGTCGATGGTGATGATGTGGTTGTAATCGAACAAGGCCTCCTTCCATTTTTCCATTTCGCAATACAAGTCGGCCCTGCTTTGAAGCAAGGTGACATTGTCGGGATACTTTGCCAAGACAGCATCGTACGAAATCAAGGCGTCGTCGTATTGCTTCAGATTGCGCTGCACCGTTCCTAAATTGGTTAGCAGCATGACATTGCCCGGATTGGCCGGTTCCTTGCGCATTGCCTGCTTGAGTATTTGTTCGGCAGCCAGGTAGTCCTTCTTCTCGATGGCGGTGGCAGACTTTTCCACCAGTTCGGAATAAGTCTGGCTATACATCGAGTGTGCCAGAAAAAAGCAAGCTATCAAAGCGAGGTATTTCTTCATGTTGGTAATTTCATTTTTTATTCTCGCAAAATTACGCTTATTTTGTTCTCTGATTCGAAAATACTTAAAAAAGAAATTGAAACTATGTTTTTAGATGTTATTCCTGCTGCTTTGACAGAACGATCCATCGATTCTTCGGTTTCGGCCTTGAGCAGGCTCCTCACTAAGCTGGCAGATTATGCTTTTGTGCTTTCGGGGAAAATTGTGGTGGCCATATTGATTTTCTTTATAGGTAAGTTTTTCATTTCCCGGATTCGCAAACTGCTTGCCAAGGTCTTGCTTCGCAAAAAACTGGACGAGACTATCCGCACATTCCTCGACAGCTTTATTAATATTTCCTTGAAAATATTCATGGGTGTCGTCATTGTGGGCCAATTGGGCATCCAGACCACTTCGTTTGCGGCCATGATTGCAGCCGCAGGTTTGGCCATCGGCATGGCCATGAAAGACAACCTGTCGAATTTTGCAGGAGGCGTAATGATTTTGTTCAACCGTCCGTTTAAGGTCAAAGACCGCATCCTGGCTCAAGGCCAAGACGGAGTTGTGCAATCCATCGGCATTCTCTACACGGTGCTGCTCACTCCCGACAACCGCACCTTGTATATCCCCAACGGGCCACTGTCCACCGGAAACATCGTGAATTATTCCACGCAGGGGACTCGCCGATTAGACGTGCTGCTTTCCTTTGGAAATGGAGCCGATTTGGCAAATATCAAAGCAATTATACACGAAATAATCAGCCAGGAAACCCGGATACTTTCGGATCCCCAACCGGTGGTGGAATTGAGTGCCTTGCAGAACGGCGGCATAGAGATCGCTGCCCGCGTCTGGGTGAATACGGTGGACTATGCTCTCGTAAACCGGTACCTGAACGAAAATATCTACCGGGAGTTTGTATCCCGAGGCATTTATGCTCCGGCCGTGACCACAGTGAAAATTAGTCAATAACCATTTCTTCAACCTATTTATAGATGAATCGAGCAGAGGAAGTCGCCGCTTATTATACGTCTGTTGCCGAGACGCAGAAACAGAAAGCAGCCGATATGCGGAAGCGAATTTTCAACGTGGGAACTATCCGGCTGGCCGTGTTCCTGGCCACTGTCGGACTTCTGTTCTTCTTTTGGGGGCAGACTCTCCTGGTGTTTCTATCGTTGCTGGCAGGCATCGTCATTTTTCTTGCGCTTTTGGTGTACCACAACAAATTGTTCGCCCTCAAGGATTACCATGAAACGCAGGAAAAGTTGGCCAATGATGAATTGAAAGGCTTGGAGCACGACTATTCTGCATTTGACGGAGGAAAGGAATTCTCAGATCCTGCCCACAGTTTCAGCTTCGACCTGGACTTGTTTGGTGAAAAATCCATTTTCCAATCGTTGAACAGGACTATTTCCGTGCAGGGAAAAAATGTTTTGGCAGAAATGATTCAACAGCCATTGGCTGAAAAGGAAAAGATCGTGCAAAGGCAAGCAGCGGTGCAGGAATTGTCTCGAAAACACAAACTCCTGCTTCATTTCCGAACATTGGGATTGGTGGGCTCGAAAGAAGAAAACCCGCACGAAAGGCAAATCCCTAAGGGTGCGCCCACATTCAAAAAGGCCGGTTTTTGGTGGGTGCTTTCGTTTGTTATTCCCGCAGGATACGCCCTGTTGCTTGTGCTGTGGCTGCTGGATGTTGTCCGTGGCGACATCTTTCTGCCTCTCTGGTTCGTTACACTCGCTATCAGCCAGTTGTCCGCGAAAAAGATAATGGCTCTCTCGAACTACTTCAATAGAGGCAGATTGATCCCCCATGCATACACCGAGCTGATCGAGGTGCTTGAAAATGAATCGTTCGAATCGCCCATTTTAAAGGAAATCAAAGAGTTGGTATCCGAGCCCGAACGCGCTTCCCTGTCGCTTCGTAAATTGAAAAAGCTTCGTTCCAATTTGAATTTCGCGTTCACTCTTCCAGGAGTCTTG
>MKRS01000343.1 GCA_001897035.1 Bacteroidales bacterium 45-6 | reverse complement strand
ATCAAGGAGAAACTAAAAGGACTAAGTCCGGTTATGTTCCGAACTCAGTCCAATTAAATTTTTAAGTATTAATCCGTCCAACTTTTTGGGGGCAGATCATTTTCCAAGCCGCTCTTATCGTTTACTGGCTGTACTTCTAAAGCCCCTTAGATTCCGATCATCACTCCAACGGTGTAGGTTTTCAAATCGGGACCTTCATTCTTGTTGAACATGGAGAAGGGAGAATAATATCCGTAGATCGCCACATCGTCGATGCCTACTTGGAGTCGGAGCTTCAAGTCCACAGGCCGTATGTTGAGGTCGCGACCCATCGATTCTTTCTCTTTCCGGTTGTTTTGGGTATATTCCACTTCCGACTTGGAGTAGTATTTGAAAAAGGCCACAGGCCCTCCAGATACATGAAAATGGGAGGTCTGGTATTCGAACAGCAAGGGGAGGGTGATATAGTAGGCCAATAGCTTGTTGGACGTATAGTCGATTCCATTGGGGGCGGGAACAAAGGTGGTGATGCCGTTCACCTTGGTCAAAGCTGCGTTGGTGTCAAAATGATACCGCGAAAATTCCATGCCCACACCGCTCACCAGTAACCAGTTGGAATTGGATATTTGCTTGTTGTAGTCAATCAGGTTCAGGGTGAAATTGTGGGAAGTGCTAATTTTTAATTTTCCATTAGGAATATTCGCATCATCATAATTCATGAACCCCATTCCTATTCCAGTCCAGTGAGGACTTAGGCGTTTTTTCTTTTTCCATGAAAAAATCAGGTTGTAGGAAGCGCCGCCGAACAGCACATTGCTTTCTTCTTTCGTGCTCACAATGGTCTTGGTTTGAGAGGCCACGTCGATGGTGTCACCTGTTTTCGAGTCGATGGTGATGGTCCTCGTGATGGTTTTCACGGTGTCTTGCGAGTTGCTGGCCAGTCCTTCAGCATTCGCAGAGACGAGGCACAACAAAGAAATTCCGGCGATGAGTAACATTCTCTTTTTCATATTTTTATTGTATTTTTAAACGTTTATTATTGACGTAGATAAATAGATCTTTCAGCTTTTTCAGTTCGTCGCTGAGCTGGTTGGGGCGGAAATTCCCTTTTAGATAGACCAATACGATTTTTCCCGACTTGTTTTTGTAGAGGATGAATTCGCTTGCCTTTCCCGACATTCCGACGAGGTAGGTGCCCGATTCCACCTTGCCTCCTTTTTTGACTTCCGACACAATCTGACCGTTGCGAATGTCTTGGTTCAGCGCATTCAGCAGGTCTTGCTCCCGGGCGGGATGTGCGTCGAGCATCAGGCTCTTGTAGAAAGTTAGGTTGCTGCCTTGTGCCAACACGTCCGAAGAGAGCTGCACCAGCACGGCACCTTCCTGCTTGCCGTATTTGTCGAATATTTCCTTTACCTTCAGGTGGTTCTGGGCAGATGCTCCCAGAACTACCAATTGAAATAAGAAAAATAGAATCAATGCCTTCTGTTTCATGTTTTTCCGTTTTTATTCTGTGAATGAATCCAAAATGCCAATTTGAGAGTTTGTAGCTTCGTCGTCGAGATGCGATACCGACTGTATCGAGTTCAATGCCTGTGCGTTGATGGTCTGCGAGTCGGAGATTCTTTGCCCGTTGACATACA
>MKRS01000342.1 GCA_001897035.1 Bacteroidales bacterium 45-6 | reverse complement strand
TGTGCGGCTTTCATTTCCCTTCAAAACAATACAATTAAGCAATTTGCAAGCAAATCGCAGTTTGTCACCACCAATTTCATGAACGGGCACACTGATGTGGATCCGTGGCGCAACAAAGATTTGGATTTTATCAGTTACACGATGTATCCCGTTGCCGGATACACCGAAGGGGTGGGCGATCAGGGTTTCCGCCTTGGCGACCCGTGGCGCATTTCGTTTGCAAACGATTTTTTCCGCCCGTTGAAAGGGGTGACGGGGGTGATGGAACTTCAGCCCGGACAAGTGAACTGGGGTTCCTACAACCCGCAACCCTATCCCGGAGCTGTGCACATGTGGCTTTGGAACGCTTTTGCCGGAGGGCTTGACTTTATATGTTCCTACCGTTTCCGCCAACCTGCATCCGGTGGCGAGCAATTTCATTACGGTATGGTCGGCACCGACGGGGTGACGCCGTTGAATGGTGGAAAGCAATATAGCCAGTTTATGAGCGAGATACGCGCATTGCGCAAGCAATACAAGCCCAATGTGCAGATGCCAAAGGAATATGCGGCCAGAAAAACAGCCATCGTTTACAACATGGACAACGTGTGGGAAACAACCCTCCAGCCACAAACATTCCAATGGAACGAACGCAATCACATCACAAAATATTACAATGCCTTGAAATTGCTGACCGTGCCGGTCGAGGTTGTGGGCGAGGACAAAGACCTTTCTTCCTATCCGTTTGTGGTTGTTCCCGCTTTCCAGATGGTGGACAAGGCTTTGGTGGACAAATGGGCGAAATATGCTGAAAACGGAGGACATTTGGTGGTGACTGTCCGCACAGGATTGAAAGACCGCAACGGACATTTTCCCGAAGGAGAATGGGCATCCGCCATCACCAGCCTGATCGGAGCAAAAATCACGATGAACGACATGCTTGGTGCCAACAAAATGGCTAAAGTGGCGATGAACGGAAACGAATACAAGTGGAACAACTGGGGCGACATGCTCGAACCGGCGCAAGGCACGGACGTGTGGGCGAGATTTGCCGACCAGTTTTATGCCGGAACGGCCACCGTGACAAACCGCAAATTGGGAAAAGGCACTGTCACTTACGTGGGAACGGACACCGACGACGGCAAGCTGGAACTGGCGGTGCTGAAACAGGTGTTTGAAACCAACGGAGTGAAAGTTGAGGAATTGCCCGAAGGGGTGATGGTGAACTGGCGCGATGGATTCTGGGTGGCTTGCAACTATTCTTCGTCGGTCGTGAAATTCGAATTGCCCCAAGGTGCCACGAAATTAGTTGGCGGCAATGAATTTGGTCCTGCTCAGGTTTGGGTGTGGAAGTAAATTCTTTCTCAAGAAACTAGGTTGTAATAATAAAAATAGAAACGCCTTTACCAATCTTGGTAAGGGCGTTTTTAGTGTTTGATAATAGAATTCAGATCGTTTTTTAACGTGAGTTCCTCTTCCGTGCCAATACTTTGTATTTAAACAGCTATCCTGAAGCTATATCCTTTACTCGGAGTGCGACTTCGAGTCGCACTCCGAGTAAAGGAATACGGCGTTTACTGAGTCGAAACAGATTAATTGTCTGCTTTTTTATCATAGTGGATGAAAATAAGTTAATTTACTGAA
>MKRS01000341.1 GCA_001897035.1 Bacteroidales bacterium 45-6 | reverse complement strand
CTTTATTGATTGCTTTAAGTAGCAAAAATAATAAAAAAATGCAAGACGGAATTGTTTAGGCGAAATATTCATTGCATTAATATGAAAACTTTATCTGCAGTTAATCGTCCGGGATATGGGGCAGGGTTTATGACTTCTTTTCTTCAATAGGAGGGAATCGGGCATCTTCGGGCATTTTCCCGCTATTCCAACTTTGTGACCAAACTTTCCCCTATTGCTTTTTGTAAGGAGTTTTCCACTTCAAACTCCGAGGCGTACTGCTCCCATTTTGAAATGATCTCAAGGCCTTCTTCGAGAACCTGCTCCGGGGTGCGTATTGAGTTTTGTTTTGCAATGGCCAGCAAGTCTTGTTTTCGAAAGCCGATTCGTTTACCTTGAATGCTGAGGCAGTGCTGGCTCACCCAATCGCTTCCCGGCCGGTAAGCGTGGCACAGGTCGTAGGCCGGAGCCAGACGCCATTTTCCGTCTGTGTCCATCATGAAGGCGAAATTCTTTGTATGGTCGTCGCAGTTGCGTGACAGTACGTTGAATACCATTCGTCTATACATTTGTTCCGCTTCCGCATAGTTGAGCCTCAGCAGACGCATGGTCTGGAACAATTGCTCGTAGCCAAAGCTACGGATCTCATTGAAATCGTAATGCTGCATGGCGCACCAAGTCTGCACGTGAACCTTACGGTTGCCTTCTTTGCGATCAAAACGTTTGGTCATGAAATGCGCCCTTCCCTTTTCTTCGATGAGTCGGCTTTCCATCATTTGGATTCCGAAATCGGTAGCCATTTTATAATAAGCCATTTCTACGCGGCCATATCCATCCGAGGAGCCAAACTGGGCATCGCTCACTCCGTCGAACTTGATTAGCCAATGTTCGAACCCCCGTTCTGCTAAAGTCTGCCCTGATCGTATTTCACCCGTCGCCTCGTTATATGCGATAATAGCTTTGGGGCGTGCTCCTCCGGCTGATGTTCCCATTTTCAGCACGTCCAGCATCACGTCCTGCATTCGTTGCGAGGTGTTCAGCCTAAAATCTTCTTTCCGGCTTAAGAGTTCTCTTGTTGTGTCTATCAGGCTCGATAGTTCCAGGGTGTAGGACTGTGGCTTGTTGGGCGAGATCACGGGTTCAAATTCTAAGGCCCCCATCCCCCTTTTGCCGATGAAACACAATAACTCTACCGGGTTCAAGGAGTTTTGAGGCCTGCCGTTTTGCGCCAGCCACACGTTGATGAGTTGGTTCCCGTAGCGGTCGGGTAGGGCATCCGCCAGCAGCCCTGGCAGCCCTTTGAAGGTTGGCGAGCCGCGCAATTCGGGGAAAGTGTAGATGCTCTTCCGCGGCATTCTTATCGGGGCAACTGGATGTTCCGGCAAATCGAATGCGACGTCGTACTCGAAGCTCGCCAATTGCTGCTCTTCCGACCAAACGACTGCCCCCACAGTTTTGCCCCATAGTTTTACGAATGCAGTTGTTACCATCCCAAATCCTCCGGCTCGTTGACGACGCTATTTCGTTCAGCGTCGGTGTGATACACCCGTTTGCGTTTTTTTTGTGCTTCCTTTGCCAGCAACATCGGGCTTATTTGCGGCTGCACCCGAAATTGCTCAAGGACATACAGGGCGTCCAGGATGCGGAGTATCTTGATGAGGTTGAGCAGTGATATGTTCTCTCCTCGTTCGAGCAAGCTGATTGTGGAGCGGCTGACTGCGGCATTTTTGGCCAGTTCTTGCTGGGTCATGTGGTGGTCGATGCGTTTCTGCTTCACGAAATTGCAGATTTCCCGCAGTATTGCGGCATCGCTATAAGATAAAATATTTGTTATTTCATTCATATCTGTTTATATATATGATATATGCCTTGTATATTATTCATGACAAATGTACTTGTTTATTTTTAAATAGAGCAGTATTTTGTGCTAAATATTATTCATATATATGGATTTTCTTGTATTATGAGTTGTATATTGATCGTAATAGGATGTTGGGAATAAAGAGGTTTTGCTTCCTATGTTCTGGCGGTTGTCTTTTTTGCGGACGTATGTATCCTTTATTTTAAAGTAGTATATATTAATCGTATTTATTATTTATGTGCAGATATGATTTATATATTACTTTTTTTAAGTTTTGAACATCTGTATGACTGATTTATTTGCACTCCAACTGAAAAACGATCCATAAGAAAATGCCATCCCTGGGCAAACCTAAAGGATGGCATTTTCGGCAATAAATTTGGATTGCCTGTATATACAGATTCTCTTTATCTGTTTTTCTTGAGATGAATGACAATGGCTCCCTGCTTGTTTTGGGCTTTTTCTCCATAGGCATCAATTGCACTTTTGCCTTTGAGGATATTGACAGACTGTATGTCGGAGGCATTTATCTTTTGGAACTCTTCTGGGGAGACCTCCTTTCCATCAACAATTATCAATAGATTTTGACTCTCTAACTTTGGCTTTTCTGGTCCCGTCAGCCGATAGGAGATTGGCAAAGTATAATAGACGGGTACAACTTCTCCATTTTGCTTGCCAGGAATCCATTTAGGCATAGCTTTCACTACACGTATTGCCTCTTGGTCACAAGAAGGATCAAGTCCTTTTATGACTACTGCGTCTGTAACTAAGCCTGTTTCGTCAATGATAAAACGAACAGTTACTCGGCCTTGGATGCCACTTTCTGCGGCAACTTTTGGATAGCGGATGTTTTGGGAAAGATAGTCCATCAATGCATTCTCACCTCCCTGGAATTGAGGCATTTGCTCCACTCCTACAAAAGCTTTTTTCTTTTTGACTTCATTTTTCTTTTCGTTGAACTGGGTGTTGTCTTCTTTGCTTGTGACAGTCTTGCTGCTGGTTAAGCCATTCGCTTCGGCTTGGCTTCTGGTTTCTTCTCCCGATTTGCTGGTTACTGCGTTTTCGGAGATTCCATCCAGTAGCTTCATTGGCGACGCTTTCACTGCATTTCCGGCAATTAAAAGGCCTGCGAGCGGCATCATTAGCAAATACTTTGCAACTGACGGCATAGGGGATTGCTTTTTGTTCATCATGGCGATTCTTTGTTTTAGTTGTGAAACATTAAAATGATTATTAATAGGAATACGATTGGTAATTGCGAGTGTTTGCAAGAGCAGGTACTGGTATTGCTGCGGGTTGAAACCGACGCTCAAAACGCCTCGGTCGGCCAGGTATTCGTGGTTAATGCGGATTTCGCGGCGATAGCACCAAACAAAGGGATTCCACCAAAAAACGATGCAAAACAATTCAGACAGCATCACATCTGCTGAATGCCATTGCTTCACATGGACCATTTCGTGGCGCAAAATTTCATTCTCCACATCTTGTTCCCAAGTATTTGCTCCGGCAAAAATCCATTTGAAGAAGGAGAAAGGCGAGACTTGGTTATCTGATATGTTGATAACTGTGTATCCGTTCACTTTTCGGGATAAGTTGCGGTATTTCAAGCGAAAAACTTCAAAAAGTTGCAATCCGAAACGGATTAGAAAAACGATGGAAACCATGAACATAGCAGTAACTAACACATTTTGCCAGTCAAGGACCTCTGCTTTCGCGTGAGCTTGACTCGAAAACGGAACCACCACCACTTCCGAAAGCCATGCAGTGGGAATCCTGGGCTTCTCGTCTGCCGAAAGATGGAAGGTGATGAAGGGCATCAAAGCGGAAAAGAGCAAGGAGGCAAGCAGGTAGATCCGCTTAGCGACCAGAAACGTATCTCTTCGGAATAGCAACAGGTATAATCCAAAAAAAAGGGCAAATGCTACCGAAGTTTTTACCAAATAAATCAAAATTGAGTTTTCCATAATCGGACTTTTTTTAAGGTTGCTTTTTGCCGGCTTCGATCATTTGGATGATTTCCTGCAAGTCTTCCGGGGAGAGTTTCTCTTCTTTTACAAAGAACGAGACAAGTTCCTTGTAGGAATCTTCAAAGTAGCTTTTTACCACGGACGACATGAATGCCTTCTTATATTCTTCTTCCGAGATACGGGGCGAAAACACATTCACGTTGCCGAATTTCTTGGAGTCTAAGTATCCCTTTTGCTCGAGATTTCGAAACACAGATGCGACTGTGGTGTACGGTGGTTTGGGGACGTCGAGTTCGTTCCATACGTCTTTCACGGCACACATCTTCAGTTTCCATACGTACAACATGATTAATTCTTCCTGATTGGTTAGTTTTTCCATAATATTAAAATCGTACAATTACTATTTTTTAGTAAAGGTATTTCATTTTAATAATATATGCAAGTTTTTCGTAGCTCTTTTTAGGTTGCTGCATGAAAAAGGTTGCTTCGGTCAATAAGCGGTTTGCCGGGCAGTTATTCGGACTTTGTTCAATATTTTGATTGTAAATACTTTACTCTTTATTTTTGTGCCGGGATAATATTAGGGGGCAAAGGGTATTTCTAATATTATTTTTTATTGTGTTCTTTTCCAATTCGTCAGCCGCACTCCGTTTTTTTTCTGTATTTTTGTTGTGGGATAATCAGAAGGCAATGTAAACGGTGCACCATCACCTCTTTTGCCTCTTTGAAATTAAAAAAAACTTGGATGAAAAATATGTTTCGGCTTCCGCAGGTAGTGAAGGAAACGGAGGCGGAATTTCGTAACTCCCTTTTATTGATCTACGGGGTTCTTTTTGTCATTGGAATCACTTTGTTAAGTCTTTTATTCTACTTCCTTTATGACAAAAACAGTAAGGTGGACATTCTCTCTTGTGCTGGGAGGCAGAGAATGTATTCGCAGAAAATTGCCTTAGATGTGACCATCCATTCGGAGACGGATTCGGAAATGAATACGGCGACCATCAAGTCTGATCTGCGGAAAATGAAAGGTTATTCGTTCAAAACTCGCGCCTATTTGCAGAAGGTCAATCAATATCACCAGTATAAGCCGATATTCGATAGGATGGACGTTTACTTTCTGAGTGTTGAACAGTATCTGCAGACAAGGGATCGCAAAACTGCTTTGCAGATACGACAACAAACCTCCGAACTATATCCGAGCCTGGAACGATTGGTGAACGTAGTCGGCGACCTGGTCAGGGGGGCTGATAAAAATTCCATTTGGATCATGCTTGTTTTTGTTTGCATGTCATCTCTGATATTCCTGTTCATCACCTTGTACAAGATCATTCCTTATGTGAAGAAATACAATCAAAACCACAAGGATATCATCGATAGCCAATACAAACTCAAGGTGGCAACGGAAGCCGCCAGCTTGGGGATTTTCAAGCACGATGTGGAAAGCGACCGCCTGGAATGGGATTCCCAGATGTATCGCATCTACGAGGTGGAGGACGCGACCGAGCAGATGAATTACCAGAAATGGTATAACTTCCTCCTGGAGGAATCTACCGGAGAAGCGAAAGCACAGTTGAGGAGATCGCTCGAGAACGGACATTCTTTTAACTACGAATTCAAAATCAGAACGCCAAAGGGGAATGTCAAGTGCATATCGACGGCTGGTGTGGCTATCAAAAACAAGAATGGCAGCACGGAGGTCGTGGGGGTCAATTCGGATGTCACCAAGCTGCGGGACATCGAATCGGAACTGTTGCGGTCGCGAGAAAGTGCTATGCGGGCCAATGAGGCAAAGTCCGAGTTTCTCGCCAACATGTCGCACGAGATACGCACTCCCCTGAATGGAATTATCGGATTATCGAATATGGTGGCCGAAACTCCGCTTAACCAGCAGCAACGCGACTATGTGGACCGGATTATTTTCTCATCCGAACTACTGCTGCAGATTGTGAATGATATTCTTGATTTCTCGAAGATTGAGGCCAAGCAGCTTTTTCTGCTAAAGGAAGAATTTCAACTGGAATATATCTTTAACAAGTTGTCGAGTATGTTTGGATATGCTGCCTACACGCAAAATATTGAATTATTGTATTTTATTGACCCTGACATCCCGCAGACCCTGCTCGGAGACGAGTTGCGGATCACGCAGGTATTGGTGAATCTGGTGGGCAATGCGGTGAAGTTTACGGAGAAGGGGCAGATCAAGGTCTATGCCGACTGGAAGAAGGTGGATGGCGAAAATGCGAGGCTCGAATTCCGGGTGGCGGATACTGGGATCGGCATGAGCGACGAAAAACAATCGAAGATTTTTACCGAATTCGAGCAAGGCGACAACACAACAAGCAAAAGATATGGCGGCACCGGACTCGGCTTGGTGATTTGCAAGAAACTTATCAACATGATGGGTGGAAGTATCGACTTTGTTAGCGAGGAAGGGCGGGGATCGGAATTCAGGTGTGATCTACTGTTTAAAACTGCCGATGTGGCTGTTCCTACATCCCTTCTTATCTCGGTCGAGGATTCCAACAAAGGTATGGTTTTGGTTGTGACGGAAGGCGGCGAACAAATAGACTATATGGTACGGCTGCTTCGCCGGAGAAAATACAATGTGAGCAGGGTGATGCCTGGTTTGTACCAATCATACATTCCCGATATAGAACATGCGCAGCGGATCGTATTCGATTGGAAAGCCTATATTCCAGGCATGGAATTTTTCGAATATATCGCAAAAAATGAAGAGCTTTGGAAAAAGACTATTTTGCTTATTTCTGAATATGCAAAAACCGAGCTTACTTCTCTGTTGCACCAAATCAACAAGGAGGACATTGGCTTCATTCCCATACCTTTTACTCCGAATTCATTGTATTCAGTGGTTAGTTCTCTCAAACCATTGCCATTGGATATTGCACATACCAAGCAACTTGTGTTGACGGACTCGAAGCGTTGTTTGCTCGTGGAAGACAACGAAACCAACCGGATCATTGCGGCGGATTTGTTGCGTAAGATTGGCTTTGAAGTGGATTTATCCGAAAATGGGTTTGAAGCGGTCAAGAAATCCATGATGAACCGTTATGACATTGTTTTTATGGACATCCACATGCCTGTGATGGACGGATACGAGGCTACCAGGAGAATCAGGGAGATAGACCTCCGGATTCCCATCGTGGGACTCACCGCAAGTGTCTTCGAAAAAGACAAGGAAAATTCTTCCAGTGCTGGCTTCAACCATCATTTGGGAAAGCCCATCGATGTGGGCGAACTCCAAGAGGTTGTATCTGAATATTTTGGAGTGAAATACCTTGGCGAAGCGGAAAGTGGGCGTGGCTCCGATTTGAAGTTTGAAACAGGCCGGGAGGCTTACCTCAATTTGGGTTACCTGAACGAAGTGTTCCAGGACAAGGACTTAATAAAAGATATTTTGAATTCATTTCTCGATACGTATTCGACGATTGAGGTCGATTGGGGCGGAGTTGATGCAGATTCAGAGGATGCACGGACCAAAGTGCATACACTGAAGGGGGTGGCCGGTAATTTACATATTGATAAGATATACGAAGAGGCGAAAAGTTTCGAGGTGCAGAGCGAAAGGAGCCAGAAGCAGGAGATATTCGCCAAGCTTGTCAGGCTGGTCGTAATCTTAAACAACGAAATAGCGAAGGAACTGTCCATCTGAGACTGTTTTCTGAGGTGGAATGTTTGCGTTTGTTAAATAAAATTAAATTCCCGTCTGATATTTTTGTTTAATCGTTTAATCATTATATTTGCATTGTCAATCTTTAGATATAAAGTAAAATAGAGCTGTACGGCCATGAAAAAACGAGTTTCCATCAAAGATGTTGCATTGCATGTCGGGGTTTCTACCGCATTGGTCTCGTACGTTCTCAACAATAAAAAGGAGGGGCGGATAAGCAAAGAGGCTGCGGCCAAAATCAGGCAAGCCGCCATTGATCTCAATTATGTCCCGAATCAAATCGCACGTAGCCTGAAGTCCCAAAAGACAAATACCATCGGTTTGATAGTAGCCGATATCGCCAACCCATTTTCTTCCCAAATTGCCCGAATCATTGAAGACGAAGCGCAAAAAAATGGCTATTCGGTCATTTTTGGAAGTTCGGACGAAAGTGCAGACAAAACGCAGAATCTGATTTTCCTGTTGCTCAACAGACAAGTGGACGGCTTTATCGTTGCTTTGCCTGAAAATGCTGAGAAACAGTTGAATTACTTGGCTGGGATAGACATTCCTTTTGTCCTGTTCGACCGTTACTACCCGGAAGTGGAAACTAATTTTGTAGCCATCGACAATTACAAGGCAGCATCGCAGGCTGTGCAGCATTTGATGGCCAACGGCAGGAAGCAAATTGGCATTGTCACTTACCAAACAGGCTTGCACCATCTTTCGGAAAGAAAGAGAGGGGCCACAGATCTCATCCAAAATACTTCGTTGGAAGTAAATGTACGTATCGATCATTTGAAGGAAGATGTGGATGCGGGCATCGACCGTTTGCTGAAGTTGGATACGCCAGTTGATGCCTTGTTCTTCACCACCAACTTGCTGGCTATCTCTGGTCTTAAATATTTGAACGAACTGGGCGTTAAAGTTCCCGAACAAATCGCAGTAGTGGGTTTCGACGAGACAGACGCTTTCGATCTCTTCTATTCGCCCGTGACCTATGTCAAGCAACCGATGGAACAACTGGCTTCGCAGTCGCTTCGTTTGCTGCTTGATGCGATAGACAATCCCGGGGCGAAACAGGGAGTTGTTATCGACACAGAATTAGTGGTTCGCAAATCTTCGGTAAGCTAATTTTTTTACCTGACTGTTTAAACGATTAAACTATTTTCCATTCTTATAAAGAAAATCTAATCAATTAAATAACCTCATCTATTATGAAGACAAATACTGATAATCGCAAAATGATTGTATGCTATGGCGAAGTGCTTTGGGACATTTTCCCTACAAAAACCAAACCGGGCGGAGCACCTATGAATGTGGCTTACCACCTTCGCAAATTGGGCATTGATAGCCACATGATTAGCCGTGTGGGGGCTGACGAGTGGGGAGATAAAATTGCTGACTTGTTAGATGGCTGGCAAATTCCAGCTCATTATTGTACTCCGGACGCGAAGCACGAAACAGGATTGGTGCACGCCACAGCCGTCACCCCAACCGAAATGGCCTACACCATCGAATATCCAGCAGCCTGGGATTTCATCGAATGGAACGAAGAAATGGCCGCGAAAGTGGCGCAAGCAGATGCTTTCGTTTACGGGAGTTTGGTCACTCGGGACGAAACTTCCCGCGACACTTTGCTCCGCCTCCTGGAAAAAGCAAAGTTCAATGTATTCGACATCAACCTGCGTCCTCCTTTTTACGACAAGGAAGTGTTGGAGCAGCTTATGGAAAAATGTAACCTGCTGAAGATGAATGAAAATGAGGTGGAGTTGCTCGGTAAGTGGTATTTGGGCGAAGGCGATCAGGAAGAGGCCTGTGTCCGTTACTTGCAGGATAAGTTCGACATTGACGAAGTGATTGTCACCAAAGGGGGAGAAGGTGCCTCTTATTACACGAGGGACAAATCCTATTCTTACCAAGCCTATCGGGTGATAGTGAAGGACACGGTGGGAAGCGGTGATTCCTTCCTGGCGGCATTCCTTAGCAAAAAACTCAATGGGGCATCTGCTACCAAAGCGATGGAGTATGCGATTGCCGTGGGTGCATTTGTGGCGTCGAGCGAAGGGGCTTGTCCGGCCTATTCCACAGAAGACTTGAACCAGTTTATCCTCCAAAAAGAAACAGAATTAAATCAAACTATTATCTCAAATTAACCCTTAAAGTTCATTTTATCACATGAAAACTTCAAATTTCAATTCAGAAAAAACAGCTGCAGCCGTAGCTTTAAGTCCTGCCTCAGGAAAAGCCGCCAATTATCTGATACCGTTGATTCTCATCGTGTGCCTTTTCTTTATGTGGGGAATGGCCGGAAACCTGAACGACATCCTCATCAAACAATTCAAGAAAACATTCGAACTCAGCGATTTCCAATCAGGATTGGTGCAGTCAGCCTTCTATCTGGGGTATTTTTTGTTTGCGATCCCCGCCTCTTTGGTCATGCGCAAGTTCAACTACAAATCGGGCATCATCATTGGGCTACTGCTCTACGCCGCAGGCGCATTCCTCTTCTATCCTGCAGCCGAAGTCGGTTCGTATGCCTTCTTTTTGTTCGCCTTGTTTGTGATCGCATCGGGACTTGCCTTTTTGGAAACAGCAGCCAATCCTTACGTGTCTGTGCTGGGAACGCCTGAAACAGCCACTTTCCGCCTAAATCTTGCTCAATCTTTTAACCCCATTGGGTGCATCACGG
>MKRS01000340.1 GCA_001897035.1 Bacteroidales bacterium 45-6 | reverse complement strand
AATTCCTTCACCCAATATTTCATGGCATCAATCATCGCTGCACGCATGTCGGCATTGTTGTAGTCGAGTTGAATCACATCCGCCCAACCGCTCGGCGAATAGGGACGTTGGCCATCCTTTTCGGCATAATAATCTAAATGATTGGCCACCCATACATTGTCCCAAGCGGTATGATTGGCCACCCAGTCCATCCAAATCTCAATCTTGAGAGCATGAGCTGCTTTGATAAGAGACTTGAAATCGTCATCGGTGCCGAAATCTGGATTCACGGACTTGTAGTCTCTCACGGAATATGGACTGCCCAATGTGCCGCTTCTGTTTTGAATTCCAATGGGATGGATCGGCATCAGCCACAAAATGTCCACGCCGAGGTTTTTGAGACGTGGAAGGTCTCTTTCAATTGCATTGAAAGTTCCTTCCGGTGAATAAGCATGTACATTGGCCTCGTATATCACTTTGTTTTTGGAGGTGATCGGCGTCACCTCGCTATTCGGAATATCTGCCCAAGTGTCGTCATTTCCACTGCTGCATGCTGGCAACAAAGCGAGTACACAAAACAATGCAGACCAGAACCTTAGTTTCTTCATTTTTTTGCTTTCTTTATTTCTTAATGAAAATATAGTGTCCCGTCAGGTCATTGAAAACAATGTGGTAGTTTCCACCGGAATGTAGCACAATATTTGGATCGTACTCGTCTTTAGTCAGGAAAATCGCTTTTCCAAAAGGGACTGCTTCGGGATCGTTCGCAGCCCAACGGCTTCCCCAGCTTTCGTTGGCTCGGAATTTGACCGGATGGGTCGCACCTTCCGTCAAGGAGGGCAGTGTGAGTTCTAAGTTCCAGATGTGTTTGTTGTCAGCTGAATATTGGGTCATTTTAGGCTCGTTGGCCCAGCCACAAAATTCACCAATTACACCGACTGCCTGCCATTCGTTGGCTCCGGATGCGTCATAACTGGAGATGTTATAAGCCATATCATTTACATTGACAGAGATCGTTTTGTATCCAGCTTCGGCGTTGTAGAATGCGCCCCCATCTTGTTCCAAATATTCCAGTTTTCCTTCCGATTTGAAGCATAGTGCCTTATAGGAATTCAATGCTTCTTCAGGTAAGAACTTGAAATATCCGACAGGCAAATAGCCAGTATACGTGTAAACGGCATTGTCGCTATTGCTGTTTTCTTTAAACAAGGCGAGCATTGTAGTGATGTCGCTGTTATTCCAACTGTTGACATCTCCGATAATATATATCGGGCGGTTGGCACTTGGCTTTGCGGTTTCGGAAATGTTGCCAAATGTGATTTTGGATATTTCGTCGATAGCGATCGTTATTGTAGAGCCATTTGTCTTATTGATGACGATAGCGTTTTGCGAGAATGCGGCTGAAAACATAGCTATCATTAAACTTAACATTATTGTCTTTTTCATTTTATTATTTTCATTATTGATTAACTTGGAAATTACAGAAACTCTAATCATTAAAATTTGGGATAAAAAGAATTTGTCCTGAATAGTAATTTTTATATCGACTATTTTTTCACAAATTTGAAATTGTAAATTTTCTTTTCAGATTTCAACGAACAGATATAGAACCCCTTGGAAAGAACCACGATCGGGATCGAAATGCAGTCTGCGGAAACCTGTTGGTTTACGTTGCAAACAGCTCCAGCGCTATTGAAGAGCGACACGGTGAATACATCTTTCGCCCGTTCTCCAAGACGCACGGTGAGCACATCGTTTGTAAGCGAGAAATTAGGTTTGGTCTCTTCCTGATTGGCCACAACCGAGGTGTTTGATCCAACGAAAGTAATTTCGGTAATATCCGAAAGGAGGAAACTCGCCGAAGGGCTGTCGTTGGAGGTTAGCACCATATTTCCATTCGAGAAGGTGATTTCCTGGATGGAATCCAGTCCGAACAAGTCTGCCCCGAAAGCTTTGGCTACCTGCAAGCTCTTCTGTGGATTGTTGGCCTGCACGGCCATTACTCCACCGCAAGCCAGTAGTAGCAAGATACTCCTCAATTTCTTTTTCATATTTTTTTGAATTAAATTATTAATAATGAATAGAATACATACTATACTTGAATACGATCCGTACTTATCTTATTTTAGCAAAAAGATATAATGCCCGGTCAAGTCATTGAAAACAACATGATAATTTCCCCCCGCCCGAATCACAATATTGTCATCAGGCGACTTTTTGAAGATGGTTTTTCCATACATTGCATTTTCTGGCTCGGCTGGAGCCCAACGATAATCCCAGCTTCCGTTTGCTCTGAATTTCACTGGATGTGTGTTCCCTGCGGCAAGTGCGGGTAGAGTCAGGTCGAGAATCCAGATATGCCTGTTTTTGTCCGAAAGCCTTGTCATATCGGTATCTGTCCAACCGTTGAAGATGCCGACCAATCCAATTCTGCTCCAGTCGGTATTTCCCGAAATATCGTAGTCGCTGACCGAACAGGTCAGGTCCTGCACATTGATAGTGATGGTTTTATAGCCTGCGGTTGCATTGTAGAATGCATTACCGGATATTTCTGTGTATTGTAGTTTTCCGGCTTCTTTGAAACAATATGTTTTATTAGTGCCCAAAGATTCTTTGGGGAGAAATTTATAGTTCCCCATAGGCATATATCCGGTATAAGTGTAGGAATAATTGTCGGTGCCCTGGTTGTCCTTAAACATAATCAACATGGTTGCCGTGTTCGAATTGTCCCAATTGTTGAAATCTCCAAATATGTACATCGGTTGCAGCGGGTCGGCTGTGGTGTATGGAGTCGCTTTGAAACTTATCACATTTGCGGACAAGGCGTTTCCGGTAGCACCTTTGTAGGTGTATTTGATTAAAACACGCATTTGGAGATCAATGGATTCAGAACTATTAGCGCCAAATTTATCCATCAGTAGTTGGTTGAAATCTTTTGTGTAGATGTCAGCCGAAAGCGAAGTTGTCTCGGCCAATACCTGCGCAGATTTGAAATCATTCCCGGCACGATCTATTTGCAAGGTATAATCGACAGATGAAGCTGTCGTGGAAGTTGATCCTCCGTGCAAAAAGAAGGATGTTTCTGCCCAATTGGCTTCAAACAACACCGGATTCTGAGTGCCAGGATTTTGCAAGGTGTAATTGCTTGCGGATAGGGTGTTGATTGCACCTGGCACCACGGTCAATCCAGAGAGGGCATAAGGTGACACTGTGAGCAGAATCGGTTCCGAAATAATTGCTTGGGCATTCCCCGTTGCTTTGATCCTCAAACTAATGGTTTGTGAATCGCTGTTATTCTCTCCTGCCAGACTCATGAGCAAGGAGCGTAATGTCTCGGTGTAAATGTCCACATAAAGCCCTTTTGTGGTCCCCACTACTACCGGATTCGAAAAATCGCTCTCTGCCAAGTCGGCCTCCACCGTATAATTGATATCGCTCACAAAAACAGGCGAACCAAAATCGGTGAAAAATTTAGTCTTGGTCCAATTTAACCTGAACAAGTACATATTTTGCCCGCTTGCTGCATCCGGTAATATAAAATCGGTCGTTTCCAAATCGTTGATTACCGAGGCTTGTGTCGTGAGGCGACTATTTTCATCATTGTTGCATGATGAAAAAGCGATCAACAGGCAAAACAAGACTCCTATAAATTGTATTCGTTTCATATTCAGCTTTTTTGGAATTTACTTCTTCATAATGACATACTGGCCGGTGAGATCGTTGAATACAATCCGGTAGTTTCCTCCTTCGGGAATCACAATGTTTGGGTCATACTCATCGCCAGTCAGGAAAATAGTTCGGCCATAGGGAATGGAATTCGGATCAACGGCAGCCCAACGGCTTCCCCAACTCCTCTCGGCCCGGAACTTAGCAGAATGCGTGCTTCCATTGGAAAGGGTGCCAAGCGTTATGTCCAATTTCCAGACATGCCTGTTTTTGGCAGAGATCCGTGTCATCAAGGGCTCATTTGCCCAATCACAAAACGAACCGATAAATCCCATTGATCCCCAGTCGGTGGCTCCGGAAATATCATAGTCCTGAATGGAGTAGGTCATTGTTTTCAGATCAAGAGTGATGGTCTTATAACCTTCCGCCACATTATGAAATGCCGTTCCTGATTCAACATATTCAAGCTTTCCATCTTCTTTATAGCTGTATGCTTTGTTCGTTCCAAGAGATTCTTTCGGAATAAATTTGAATGAACTGTTGGCTGGCAAATATCCAGTGTAGGTATAGACCGTGTTTTTGGTGTCGCTGTTGCTTTTGAACATGACATACATGTTGTCGGTATTCGAATTATCCCAACCATTGATGTCTCCAAAAATATAGATTGGCTGCAAGGGATCGCTATCCACGAATGGTGTCACGGAGAGTTCGACGATATTGGTGGACAAAGATTCCTGAGGATTGTTTTGTCCATAACTTGCCAGAATCCTTAGTTCGACATCCATTTTTTCATTCGGAGTGGCAGCCAAACTGTCGATCATTAGAAAGTTGAGGTCTTTGGTATAAATATTTGCAGCCAAGGATGTTGTGATAGCCAAAATCTGGGGTGATTTGAAATTGTTACCCGCTTTGTCTATCTGAAGAGTATATTTCAGGGGAGCAAGTGGATCGGGAGTAGATCTTCCATCTAAGAAGAACAAGGTTTCGGACCAAGTTGCAGTGAAAAGGATCGGGTTTTCATCCTGCGGATTCTGAAGGACGTACTCCTTTGCCGGGAACGGATCTATTGTGCTGGCATCCACTTTTGTGAGGACGGATATATCTTTGTCATTACTGCAAGATAACAAGCTCATCAGCAATAAGATCCTTAGAAAATATAAAGTATATGCTTTCATACAGGTGTTTCGTTTTATTTAATAGCCGTTATTCTGTTTAAGACTTGTGTTGGCTGTGATTTCGGTGGCCGGGATCGGATATATCTTGTATTTGTTGTCAATATTGGCCACGCCGACATAAACGCCGTTTTTCCAAGGCCATTTGTAGTTTTTCGTAAACTTGTTGAACCGGATCAAATCCATCCGCCGGTGAGCCTCCCAATACAATTCGCGGGAACGTTCGTCCAGAATAAAGTCGAGGTTCAATTCCGCTTGGCTAATGCGTTCCGTGCCAGCTCGGTCACGCAATTTGTTGACGTAATCCAAAGCTTGGGCCAGTGTCCCACCATTTCCGCCACGCAATACGGCTTCCGCATACATCAGATAGACATCGGCCAATCGAAACAACGGGAAGTCGGTGTCGGCATGTGCCGTATTTGATCCGGCAGAACCATCGCTCTTCAGATTCGTGTATTTGATGACCGACCAACCTTTTGTGAAATCATACCAAACGGAAGTTTCCTCGGTACGGTTTTCTTTCCAGAACAAAGCTCGCTTATCATCCGCCTCGAACAAGGACGAGAGGGTTTCTTTTGCCCGTATGTTGGACCAAGCTTGTGCAAAACCGACTGTGGTCAAAGGGTTCATATCCGATTTATTGGCAGCGGCAATCAAGTAGGTTGTCCCCCCGAATGAAGTGGCCTTGCGTCCGTCATAAACTATTGGAAAGATAATCTCAGGCGAATTTTCATTATCGGCTCCAAATATGTTTTTGTACGTTGGGTCAATGCTAAAGCCTGCATCAAGAACTTTATTAAGGTAAGTGAGGCATTCGGTGTATTTAGCTTGGCCAATATAAACTTCCGCATTCAGGTACATTTTGGATAGAATCATCCAAACAGTCGCATCATTGACTTTCCCATAATGATTTTTGTCCGCCAGAGGCAATTGACCTTCCACAGCTTTCAGCTCGGACTCTATCCATGAGAAGAAAAACTGGCGATCTTTTTGTTCGACACCTGCCCCAGCACCCACTGCAAAATTTTCATCGATGAAAGGTATGTTGGCATACAAGTCCATCAAAAAGTAATAGCTGAGTGCCCTTAATGCCTTAGCTTCAGCTCGAAAACCTTGTATTTTTGTTTTCAGAATGTTGCTGACCCGCCTATTTTCCAATTTGGCATCGGAGGTTTCACGTAAGAATTCATTTGCGTAAGCTACATTCATGTAAATGCGGGTATAATTGAGCGCAACGAAATTGTTGCTTGAATTCCATTGGCAGAATTGCAGTCCGCGCATTGTTTCATTGTCCTCAGCACAAAGAACTTCATCAGTGCTTAGCTCTTGCAAGTTCCAATAGGAACGGACAAAGGTTGCTTCTCCCTGGTCGCTGGCCGTTATATCGGGCAGCCCGAAAGGCCCCTCATTGCCCGAGAGAGCTAAACCGGCGTAGATCTTTGCCAAGAATTGTTCATAGGCTGTGCTGTCTTTCCATGCTGTTTCAGGAAGGAGTTTCTCGTCGGTCAAAGGTTCGGTGTTCAGGTCATTCAAACACCCCGAGAACATTGGCATTAGAACAATCGATATCAGCAGGTAGATATAAGTTTTTTTCATGACTGTTTAAATTTAGAAATTTAGATTTACGCCGAACAAAAAAGTGATCGGCCGCGGATAAAGGGAGCCGTCATAGCCTCCGAAAACTTCTGGATCAATCCCTTTGTATTTTGTGAAAACGACAGGATTCTGCACACTTGTGTAAAGCCTTCCAGCTACCGGAATCACTTTCGATCTGGGGAATGACCATCCCAGCACGATGTTGTCTATCCTGAAGAAAGAGGCATCCTGTACATAATAGTCGGACAAGGGCTGTGCAATCTGAAAATTTGTCTCAAAAGCACTTTTGACCCTGTTCGATAGGGTTTCACTCGAATAGATGGACGTGGGGCTAAGTCCTGCGTTGTTGGCGGCAATGGCATTGTAATTGTAGTTGCCTATACTTCCATGTCCGGCAATGGACAAGTCCCATGACTTCCAGTTGAGCTTTGAGTTCATGCCAAGAGTGAAGTCGCCGGCTGCTTTTTTGTATGGTCGCAGATCCTGCTCGTTTATTTGCCCGTCGTTGTTCTGATCCTTATAAAGTCCTTCAATAGGTTTACCTTTCTCATCGTAAATTTGCTGATACATAAAATACATATTGGTAGCATATCCCACCATATTGACTACCACCCCGCTCCGGCTTTTGGTGTCCTTATCATCACCAATGCTTAATTTGGTTATTTTATTTTTGTTGTAGGCGACATTTGCTCCGATTTCCCAACTGAAATTCTTCATGACAACGGGGCGGCCTGTTATGGCGAATTCGAGTCCGGTATTTTCAAGGCTACCGATGTTTGCAGCCACATATTCTTTGAAATTTGTGCCGGCAGTCGTTTTCGTTTCCGCATTGATGAGGTCTTTGGTTTTCCGATGATAGAAGTCAATGGCACCTTCAATCCGGTTTTTAAGGAATCCAAAATCAAGGCCAGCATTGTAGGTGGTGGTAGATTCCCACTTCAGGTTTGGATTATATGCTTCGGGACGAAGCAACGCCACCCAGATGGGTGTTCCATTTTCGTATCCCCTAAGATAATTTGCTTGATCGCCCACTGTTTTCAGATAAGTCGCGATGTAGGGATAGTCACCTTGGTTGATGTCCTGCTGCCCTGTCACCCCCCAGCCCAAACGAAGTTTGAGGTTGTTGATCTCATTGATGCTTTTTACAAAACTTTCTTCATTCACCCTCCAGGCCAAAGCTGCGGATGGGAAAATCGCCCAGCGGTTTGTTTTGGCGAAACGGGATGAACCGTCATCACGGAGAGTGAAAGTAAGCAGGTATTTATTCTTGATGCCGTAGTTCATTCGTCCGAAAAATGAAACGATATAATGTTCGGTTTCATAATTGCTCTCTGTCACCAGAAGAGGATCGCCATATTTGTCGTATTGGGTGATGCGGTGGCCAACGCCATCGCCGGCCATCCAGTAGTGTTGCCACGAATATCCGCCCATCATTTCAAAGTGACTATCGAGAAATTTCAGATTCTTCGTATATTGCGTGTAGAAGTCGAATGATGAATTGCGCCGTTTTTGACTCCAGCTTGAATTGTATCCTCCATACAAGGCGTCTGAAGGGGAAAATTCGGAAATATATTTGCCACCATCTCCTTTTGAGTAATCAATTCCAACATTGACATTGAGCCTCAAATCAGGAAAAAAATGCAGTTTGTAGTCAACCTGAGCGTTTCCGATCAGGTTGTTGACCCTTGATGCATCCCTCGTCATTTCAAGCATCGACAAAGGATTCTTGGTCCCCACTTGGATCACGTTTCCGTCCGATCCCATCCATGTAAAATAACCTCCATAAGGGCTGTCTTTGTCATATACCGCTTGAGATGGGTCCATAACAATAGAGGCGCCGATGGCATTCCAATCTGCAAATCGGTTGTTGACGTGCATCCCGCGTCCGTTAAGCGTTATTTTCAGATGGTCGTCAAAAAGTGTAGGTGTCAGCGAAAAACTTCCTGTGTAGCGTTCCATGTTGGATGTTTTCAAAATTCCGTCTATATTGGTGTAGCCAAAAGATGCCCTATATGGCATTTTCTTATTGGCCGCGCCATAGACGCTCAAATTGTGTTCGCTGTTGTAAGTGGTGCGAAAGATGACATCTTGCCAGTCAGTATTGACCAATCCTTGCCTTTTCGACATTTCGTTGTATAAAGATGAACTAGAAAAAGAATCTTTCAAAAATACACGGTATTCATCGCCGGTCATCACCTCTATTTTCTTTTTAGGCGTCCCTATGGACATGTTTCCATCGTAGGTTATTTTGATTTTGCCTCCGGCCCCTTTTTTAGTGGTGATTAGAATGACCCCATTGGATGCTCGCGAGCCATAAATGGCAGTGGCAGAAGCATCTTTCAGTATGGTAAACGACTCGATGTCGGTAGGATTGATCGTATTCAGTATATTTCCCACTCCGTTTATTCCTTGGTTGTCGATAAACACTCCATCCACGATAACTAACGGGTCGTTGCTGGCCGTCAAAGACGAACCTCCCCGGATGCGGATGTAGGACATCCCGTTGGGCGAACCACCTTCGCTCACAATCGACACTCCCGAGACCTTGCCGACAAGCATGTCCTGCGCATTCGGGGCAAATCCTCTAACTTTGTCGTCGGCTTTCACACTTGTTAGTGCGCCAGTGGCATCGCCTTTGCGCACTTGGCCGTAGCCAATCACCACGATTTCGTCGAGTACTTTTTTGTTTTCCTCTAGGATGATTGTAAACGTGGGCTGACCCTTGAAAACGATTTCCTGGATGATATACGACACGTACGAAAACACGATGGTGGAGCCAAGTTTTACGTTAGATAACGTAAAATGTCCGTCAATGTCTGTTACTGTTCCGTTGGTAGTGCCTTTCACGGTGGCGCTGGCGCCGATCATTGGTTCGCCACTAATGTCTTTGACGACACCTCTGATCACATTGTTTTGGGCGGAAATATTAATAGAAAAAAGGAGAAGAAAAACAAGCCAGGGATAATGCCCTATTCTTTTTATTTTTTTCATGTTTGAATTGGTTAACATTAGTTATACTCTTCATAATGCAGGCTGATGCTCTTATAAGCCTTTTATGTGTTGTATTTCATCGGTTTGATTTTTGTTTTATCTCTGGCAAAAGTAAACGAGGGTTTCTTCCTGTTGAAACGAAGGTAAACGGAATGTAAATATTAACTTACGCCAATTGGATATAAAAGTTTAACAAACAGAAATTTACATGAAAACTCGTGATTTTCTGATGTAACTTACGTTTTCCGTTATTGGGTCGCCTGGAGATGTTGCAGGAGTTCTTCTTAAAAGCTATCGGAACAGACTTGCTTCACTCTTTCTTCGAAGTATTCATCACTTTCAAGAGCTTTGGATTTCACTTTGCTACGATAGTTGTAGACAGTCCGTGGTGTGTAGTGCAGGAAGGTTGCTATTTTATTTGTGTCTTTTATTCCCAATTTTATCAATGCAAACACGCGCAATTCTTGGTTCAGGTTTCTATCTGGATCTACTGCATACCGTTCATCGGGGCGAAGAAGCAAGTTAAATTGCTGTATGAAGGTTGGATATATTTTAAGAAATGCCTGGTCGAAATTTTGATAAAGTTCGCGTAGCTCCTGGTTAGAATCGACTGTCTTGGAAGTCAACTTCAGCAAATCGGCTGTTTGTCCCGATTTGATTTTACGGTTCACTGTTATCTTGAATGTCTCAAGCTTGTCGATGTATTGCGTGCATATATCGAGAAAATTGCTGATAAACCTCTATTTGATGTGGTTTGCCTCAGCCAACGAGACATTGGTCTGTTTTTGTTG
>MKRS01000339.1 GCA_001897035.1 Bacteroidales bacterium 45-6 | reverse complement strand
CTGAATCATGCTGTTCGCGAAGTTATTGTCGATCTCCATTTTCGTTGGAGACCTCAGGTTGTAGTGGTATTGAAAAGCCCCTCGTTCTTAGAGGAGAGCGGGGGCTTTTTGTTCAGATCTGTCAAAGCAGGGCTAATTTGCCTTGGTGAAAGTGGCCGTCCGGCCAAACATCGGGCTTCCAACATAGCCTCTTACCTCCATGTTGCCGTCTTTGATCTTTATCACGCAGCTATATGTTTTACCGCTTTTCGGGTCATAGACTTGCCCATCTACCCATTTCCCGTCCTCGAACCTGAATCCTGTCAGGATCACGGCATTGAGCAAAGTACGTTCACGGAGTTTTGCATCTTTGTTCTTGCTGTCCTTGCGGAGGGTTTTTCCGTCCGCTTCATACGTGTGTTTGAGCCAGACTAATTTCCCGTAGAATTTTCCACTTGTTTCATAGATTTCCACTTTTCCGTCTTTTTCTTCGTTGAGCCATTTTCCAACAATCGCATTTGATTGCGCATAAGTTGCCATGGATAGAATGAATGAAATGGCAAGTAAAGCTATGTATTTCATATTGTAATGTATTTTTTTTGATTGTTCGATAAATAAAAAAAGAGAAGCAGGACTCAACACGGATTGAATCCTGCTTCTATGATATTTCGGGATTATCCATCCGTTTTATTTCACAGCGTTGGCGTTTGCCTGCGCCTTGTTTTCGAGATCTTCAAGCACATCGATCAATTTGCCGGCCACATCTGCCGCAAGCTGGTTGACGCTCTTTTTGCCTCTCCTGAATTCTTGGCGTGCTATCACTCCGGCTCTCAGCGAACGCATCTTGCCGTAGGTTTTTCCTTGTTCGATTCCTTCCAGAGCTTTGTCCTTCACCTCGTCGAATTTTTCACCCAGTTCTTCCCGTGTTTCAGGGTCGGACAATTTGATGGCGGCATAAGTGCCTAATGCTCCAACGGCTATTCCTAACAAAAAATTCTTCATAGCTTTTGAGTTATATTGTTTAGTAATCAATTATTGACATTCTGTTAAAATAACAACTTCTGTTGCTGGTTTGTTTACAAATTTAGCGATTTAATTACTAATTCATTCTATCGTTTGAAAATATTATTTCACTTTCAGGTACTGATCGAACCAGCGGAAAAATTCCCTTTGGAACAACACGCCATTCTGCGGCTTGGCAATCCAATGGTTTTCGTCGGGATAGATAAGCATCCGTGTGGGGATGCCCCGTAATTTGGCTGCGTTGAAGGCCATCATGCCTTGTGAGGCAAGGATGCGGAAGTCTTTTTCGCCGTGGGTAATCATGATGGGAGTGTCCCATTTGTCCACAAACAGGTGCGGCGAATTTTGGTAACTGCGTTGTGCGATGGCATTGCTCCTGTCCCAAGGAGAGCCGCCGAGGTCCCAATTAGCAAACCAAAGTTCTTCGGTTTCAAGATACTGTGCTTCCAAATTGAATATACCGGCATGGGCCAGAAATGCCTTGAAGCGTTTCTGGTGGTGTCCGGCCAGCCAATAAGTGGAGAAGCCACCATAGCTTGCCCCGGTGCATCCCAAGTGATCTTTATCTACATAAGGTTCTTTTGACACTTCGTCGATGGCGGAAAGATAATCTTTCATGTTTTGC
>MKRS01000338.1 GCA_001897035.1 Bacteroidales bacterium 45-6 | reverse complement strand
TTGCTCTCTGAAGTCAAACTAAAGCCAAATACATTATTATATTCAGGAGAATAGATTAAATAATTAATACGAGAAATCAAGCTTATACAGTTAGACAAATCAGTTTCGTTGCGACCTCCCCATAAATCAACATTATCGCGAGTAGAATCCCATACACATTCTTGGTTTATTTGTGCGGCAAGTTTTGATAAGTCGAAATCACATTTTTTATTTTCTATTTGACTGTAATTACGATAATGAAACTCTTCAAAAGGTCTTTTATGGCTCCCAGCCTTTTTTAAGATTCCATTTTCTATAGGGATCTCCACCTCTTGTCCTGTTGATTTTAATTTGGTTTTCAATGGGCTTCCATTCAGTAGATTTACTATTTTCAAGGATCTGATCGCTTCCATTAATTTGGGAACTTGCACTTTTGGCGAAGGCTTCAGTAAAAAATGTAATTCATCGATAGATAATTCTTGATAAGGGAAAATGGCATTTCCGGTTCCTATGTCAATAGAATGGTTTTTATCGCAAATATTTTTATATTCTCCTGTTGCATCAATTAATATTACCCTATTACATGTTTCATTTACAGTTGATTCTATTAACTTCGCCACAGTCCAACTCTTCCCTCCTCCAGTTGTCCCTACAACAGCACAATGTCTGCCAAACAGAGCATTCAAAGATATATTGCAATTGACATTATTTGAAGTCAAGCGACCTATTGGAGCATAAATGTTTTTTTCTTCGGTTTCTTTCTTTCCAAACTCTTGGA
Source organism: Bacteroidales bacterium 45-6 (assembly GCA_001897035.1). GTDB lineage: Bacteria > Bacteroidota > Bacteroidia > Bacteroidales > Dysgonomonadaceae > UBA1309. The sequence continues at coordinate 9,446 of MKRS01000338.1, read as the reverse complement.
CATATTTTTCCAATTGCTTATCTGAACAAGAATACACTTTAGAACCTATTGCAGGGTATTTTGATACTGTTTTCTGAAATTTATCAGGAGTATATACATTAAAGGAAAGTAACAATTCAGCCTTTCCAGATGGGTGAAAAGTTGATTCATCATAAGTTATAGCTTTTTCACTTAATTCTTTTCTCTCGCTATCAGGCAAATTTAGCTCTATTATCCTAGCTAAAAATCCAAACTCATCACCTTCAATTACAACGAAGGAACCTACATTACCGCCAGCATAATGAGTCCCATCATGATGAAAATTTCCTAAGAGATTTGATGATGGGAAATGTATCTTTACAAATTGAGGGGTTATTTCGTTGATATAACCTAAAAAACAATTATGATTAAACACGTTCATCTTCTGAATCTTGTTGATTTAAGTATGACTTGTTTTCAGGAAATTTTGTTGTGAAGTCCTTGAATGTGTCGAAAACAATATTTACTTTTCTTTTCACATACATTTGTTCAACATCAATAAATAGTTGTTCCATCTGTTTAGGACAGATGCTCGCTGTAGTGTTATAATTGACTATTAGTAGTTGAAAATTAGGATTTTGTTCAACAGCTTCAGTTATTACATTTTGGATATGTTTATCTTGAAATCCAAATCCAACTACAATAAGCAGAGTATTTTCTTTTCTTAAAGCTTGTTGGAATCGGGACATCATCTCAAAATAAGGTTGCTCAAAAGAACTTTCATATTTTTCGCTTGCAGGATAAATTATCAGCGGATTGTCTTTATCATCCTGTTGATAAATTTTTGCCTTTCCATCAGTCTCTTTTTTAGTCCAATTCAAAGAACCATGAAGTTTATATAAGTGAAACACTTTGGATATGAAACTCTCTTCTTGCTTTAGCCTTGTTTTATCTCTGTTAACTATATCCAAATCGAACCATTTGCCGGCGAACACCCTCGGTTGAGTAAATGAAAAACCGTCAATAACAACAAATCCTCCTTCATTAGCAGCTTGTTCAAAAAGAGTATCATAATTTGTTGTAAATAGTTGTACACGAGGCTCATTCGACTTCCTAGAAGTTATTTTATCCAAAAAAACTTTATGAGGAGCAGAAGGTAAGTCCAATGCGAGGTCGCAAACCTTTGCTATTTTTTGCTCCAATTTCCGCCTCAATGATTCTTTTTTCTCATCTTTTAATTCACCATTAAGCTTTTCATACAAAATAACATGAGATAAAAAGCTCTCTATATCTTTACTCTTTATGATATTCTTTAGGTTATTATTGCATGGGCGTAGAAGCTTTACTAATTCTTTTATTTCATCACGACAATCTTTCCAAAGACCATCTCTTGTTCTTCCCATGTTTTTCCCATTATCCAATGAAGTACCAGCTGCAGTTAAAACAACAATGTTCTTATATGATTTCTTCAAAAAATCAGTGTAAATGCGTTGTTTTAAGTCTTCAGCTATCTCTTTGGATGAGCGGGTATCTCCCTCTACTTTTTTATACTCCTTGTTGTTGACAAAACAATTCTCATCGGAGTATGATATTATATTGTCATTTTGGAGTAATAGATATTTTTTGCTGTCGCTCATAATGATTTATTCTTAGATTTCCATTTTTGATAATTCCTCAACTATCTACAATGTTTTAATAATCAGAGTAATGTGTCTAAGCAGCAAGTCAAGAATGTATCTCGGTTTATTCTGTCCTCGCGCCCAGACATTGGGGGTGTTTATAATACTGCTGTCTTTATGTATTTTTATTTGAAAGGTCTCCATGATCCATTCGATATATCTTGAAATAATGCCATATCTATTCTTCTTTATTATCAATAATCAAGTCCTTCACACTTACCTGCAGTATCTCCGCAATCTGATATAAAGTTTCCAATGGAGGTTGAATCCGATTACAAGCGTAACTATTCACAATTTTAAAACTCTTGCCGAGCTTCTCTGCAAGCCATGTTTGCTTGATTCCTCTTTCTTGTAATACTTCCTTTATTCGATTCATTTTATAGTTATATTATGAAGAACAAATATAGGAAATCTAACTGGATAATTATAAGAAAATATTGTTTTCAGATTAAACCTGATTTTTTATTTTCCGGATAGGAAATGACACAATTTGATTTATCAATTATCTTCTCACCATCTTCTTTTGGTTATTCATCTATTGTATAGCCTCTGTTGCATTCTTGACTTCAAGTTGAGCAAATATTCTTTATGATATTTCACTATACAGACAAATTACTCCCATGCTTGATAGAAGTTATTATCTAAAAGTTTTTGTACATCAGACATCTTATACAAAGGCTTTCCTCCAATTTTGTAGAATGGCAAAATTTTCCTGTCTCTATAATTTTGTAGAGAGCGAGAGCATATATGAAGTAAATCACAAACTTGTTTTTTATTCAGGAAAAGAACTAGGTTGTCTGCAACAAAACTTTTATATCTTTACAAAGATAAATCGCTCTTTATATATTGAGGGAATTAAGCAGATCTAAGAACCAAGCTGGTGCCTAAATTGTTACCTGTAGAAAATTCCGCTCTTGTAACTCGCTTTTTCCAGTCATAAAAGATAAACCCTATGTCTTGTAATGTGGCTCATCAAATCCCTAAGCAAAATGTTGAATAATGATAGATATAGAAATAAATTAACTTAAAATAATCTTGTTTTATTGTTCTATAAGAAGCAAAACGTCTCAAAATCCCACATTTATTCAGTTACCTAATTGTGCATTATTTCCCTTATAGAAAATTTATACATATAGACACATATCAGCCGCAAGCTTCTTGATTTTTGCGACTGAATTTATTTACGATAGGCTGAGTGTTTATCTTAATGAACTACGAAAACCCCTTTCAAGTATAGCTTGAATGTTCCTCTCCCGAAAAACCATCTTACCACCTATTCGATAATAAGAAATCTGTCCACTATATCGCCATTCTTGTAACGTTTGACGGCTTACATTTAATATCATTATTCTTTGTAAGTGAGATAAAATTCATTGTCCAATGGTCGTTTCATGTACTCCCGCTCCGACGGATTGCCAAGAGAACTTTTTCTTGGATTGAAAATTACAGAAGGATGACAACTGATTACGAATATAAGACAGAATCAGCAGAATCAATACTGCAATTGACCTTCTGTCAAATCATGCTTAGAAAAATTAATGAATAAATTCAAAACAGTTTCTTTGATTTGATGATTTAGTATGCCTACCACTTGCACTCGCCATAATTTTAGAATATCATTGAAAGTGTGAGATGTAGAACGTCATTAAATATAATGTCTATTAAGTATGGCTTTTTCAAAAAAGGGACTAATGCCCCCATTCTATATATCAAACTTGAAATACCTTATCCGTACTTTTTTATTGCACACGCGATCATGAATAGCTTCATAGTACAATAACACCTCTTTCTATGAATAAAATACAATAACTTTTTGAATAATTGCTCCACAAATCAGCTTCACGTTCACCATTACATTTGCATCGTTCATAACCTATAAAACACACTTAATCTATTAATTATGAAAGACGGATACAAGTTATTATTCACATTGCTCTTTTTCCATCTTTGGTGTTTCAGTGCAAACGTGATAACGATTGCTAATTATACCGATCAGAATGTAAATGTTCCACCATTTACAGATCTTCATATTACTTCAGCCAATAATGCCTTGGTTAGAAGTACCATCAACCTGATGGCTGAAGATGCTTGGTTGTTTTTTGACAATATGCGCCCAAGTTCAGTTTTGGCACAATACCAAGACTGTATTTTGATAAATGGCTCTCCATTACTTGATAGCCAGAATGCTCAAGTACGAGTATATGCCCATGGGACGGTCGTGATACCTCATCGGCAAGGTTTTCAGCCATTAGAAGTTTTTGATCAAAAAGGGCTGACAGGCAATAGTCAAAAATACGGCACATATACTTTCTACAAAGATCTGGGTAGCTTTAATAATCAAATTCGTTCGTTCAAACTTAAAAGGGGTTATATGGCCACTTTTGCAAATAATCCTGACGGCACGGGATATAGCCGTGTGTTTATTGCAGACAAAGAGGATATGCTTGTGGAGAGCTTGCCCGATTTGCTGGATGCGTCAATCTCTTTCATCCGGGTGTTTCGCTGGGACTGGACAACCAAGAAAGGGTGGTGCGGAGGCAATCCGGAGCTGGTGGACACACTCGATTGCACTTGGTATTATTCGTGGAGTGCGGACAAGGTCTCAACTCCCAACTATCAGTATGTACCCATCAAGCAACATGCCGGATGGCCAAGTTTTGATGAAATAAATAGCAAGACCAATGTTTGCAACTTGTTGTCTTACAATGAGCCGGACCATACGGATCAAGCTAACATGACCGTTGAACAAGCCATCGCACAGTGGCCCGAATTGTTGAAGACAGGCTTTCGTCTGGGATCGCCCGTGCCTTCCAATCCGGGCAATGGCAATGGCTGGCTCTATCGCTTTCTCGATAAATGCGACAGCTTGAACTATCGGGTGGACTACGCCGTGGTGCACGCTTATTGGGGAGGTAAAAGTCCCCAAAGTTGGTATAATGATTTGAAAAAGGAGTATGAAAAATGTGGCAAAAGGCCTCTTTGGATTACAGAATGGAACAATGGTGCAAACTGGACAAATGAATGGTGGCCCGATGATGCTGAGGCCCAAAAGCAGAAGCAACTGTCCGACTTGAAAGGGATTCTCAATGTGCTGGACACCTGTAGCTTTGTGGAACGGTATTCTATATACGACTGGGTGAATGCAGTGAGGATCAATAGCAACAATGACACTAAGACTGTGATTCGTGCGATGATTTGGGATGGAAAAGTGACGCCGGCAGGAGAATATTACAAGAAGAACAAATCTGCACTTGCATTTAATGCCAGCAATGAAGTTGTTCCAAAATGGAGGATGGTTCAGCCTGTTTTGAAGTATGTACTTTCGGGAAATAAGGTGAACCTTGCTTTGGATAATCCGAACGAGGGGTTGGTTGCATCTTACATCATCGAGCGTAAAATAAATGATGGGGAATTTGTCCAGATAGCTGAAGTAGCTGCGAATGAAAACAGTTATGTGGACGACCCTGGTAGCGGAATAACCGGTAACATCGTGTACAGGACAAGGCTCAAAAATAAAGACGGAAGCCAAGACGTTGTTTCCAATGTCGTGAATTACAATGTGACACTTGGCAATGACCAATTTCAATATGGCAAGTCGATTCTGAGCGACCCGGAATGGTCTTATTTTAAATACTGTCAAGATTTTACAAGTAGTCCGGTAGTTGTTTTTGGTCCTCCATCCAGTTCCTCGCTTCCGATGAGTACCCGTGTCAAATCGGTGAATGGCTCCTCTTTCATGTTTCATTTGGATACATGGAGTTATCTTGCCAACCCAGCTTTTAAAGAAAACGTGGAAATAGACTACTTCGTTGTTCTTCCGGGAGAATATGATTTGAAAGGAATAACAGCGAAAGCTGGAAGTGCCAAAAATATTGGTAGGCCTTGGCAACAAGTAAATTTTTCAACTCCGTTCAATGAGATTCCGGCTGTTTTTGTGACACAGACTTCCAGCCGCAACCAATTTGCAACAGCTGTGCGTATCCGTAACGTAAGCAAATCGGGGTTTGAAGTATGCCTTCAGAAAGAGTTAGCCTTGCAAGATCAAAGCGCAATCATTTCCCTCGAAAATATCAATTATATTGCCCTCACCCCAGGTGAAGGGACTTTGGGCAACCAGAAAATAAAAGTAGGATTGACGGCTGCAAATACTCTTGGAACAATTTATGCCCCGGCTCAAATCGATTTTGGGTCAGAATTTCAAAACCCTCTTTGTTTTGGCTTCATGCAAACAACTTCCGACACCATAGTTTCCACCCTTAGGTATAATAGTTTGACACCCTTTGGCGTAAAATTCTTTCGTCAGCGGGAATCGTCCAAAACAGGTAGCCCGAGTGCTGGTGCAAAAGAGCAAGGTGCCTGGATGGTTATCAGTCAGGAGAAGGGTTCGTCTGGAATTGCAGACACCGGTGCGGACGACAATGGCTACATATTGTATCCGAATCCTGCCACGGAGACATTGTTTATAAAGAACAATCCGTCTCGCCAGCCATTATTTGTCGAAGTATTTGAAGTGTCGGGACAAAAGGTGTTGACGGAGAATGCTGCGGATCAAATCTCGGTGAGTAAGCTGAAGCCCGGTGTTTATTATGTACGGATCAATCAGCATAAAGTTTATAAAATAGTCAAGCGATGATCCAGCTTTTATTGTGGCGGTTTGAAGGTCGTTCATATTTGGGGATAACCTGCACTATTATAAATCTGTCTTGCTCTTATTTGAATATCTAATTAATCCTTTTTTATCATGAAAAAAACACTTACAATTTTGTTGTGCTGCTTTTGTTGCGCCTTGTTTGCTCAGCAAAGTTCTTTGCCAACTCCTTTTTTGCGCTATTCGTGCGAATCCATTGGAATTAATCATTTTGAAATGACCCCCGATGAAGGCAGCATTGTTGCTGTTGTCACAGATGGACAAGGAGCGACTTCTTATAAAACCGATGCGGCTATAGAGAATGATCCCCAAAGAGGCAATGTGCTGTTTTTGCCGAACACCGTTGATGCGAACGGAAAAGGAGATGCAGCTGCTTATTACAGAAGCTTGCGCATTATTTCAAGTTCATCTTTGGTTGGTACGGGCGATTTCACCATCAGTTTTTGGGAAAAAGTAAAAGCCCAGACTACGTTTAATGCATTTCCGGCGGTACTCGATTTTGACGGAATGTCCAATGGCCGAAGTTTCTCCATGCGCAATTCGGCTTGGTGGAATTCGTCTAAACCCAGTTTACGCTTCAACGACGGAAGCAACAAGGATTTGAATATAAATCTGGATCCGAATAGTTTCATCTATAATTGGACACATTATGTGATAACAAAACAAGGGACGACAATCAAATTATATGTAAACACTATTTTGAGAGCCTCGAACACAACGTACAACCTTGCAAACAGCGAGTTGAAACAATTCCGACTCAATGGCCAGGCACACGGTGGAGGTTCTTTGCTTGACGACATACAGATTTTTCAACAGGCATTAAATAGTGAACAAATATTGGAATTGTATTCAGGCAAACCACTTTATCACCAACCTTTAGGCAGCTTCGAGCATTCTGTTAACGACTCTTTGGCACTGGGTACCAAATGGTATGAACCTACGCTTTTTTCGGTAGTTCCCCAAATTGGGGTGAATCCATCCAAAACACTGCCCAACCTTTCCGATAGCTGCTACACGGCAACAATCGTGTCGAATGCCTGGTGGGGGAGCTTTGGCGAACTGAAACTCAAAACCCCCATTCAAATAACGGAAAACAACCGTTACCTAAAATTTAAGGCATATCGTTCGTCTCAGTATTTTAATTTTAGGGTAGCGGTCAATGGAGATCACGAAAAAGAGGTCTATCAGGGAAAATTGTCGCAAAATGGAATTTGGGAAGACGTAGTTGTCGATTTGGGCTCCCAGTTATTAGACAAGCAACTGACTTCTATTGTTTTTCTCTTCAGTTGCAATTGGGGAACAGCCGCAGCTGAAACTTCAGTACAAGGATTCGATGATTTCGAATTGCTTTATAAAGCTGAGCCTATATCTGTCTCCACTGCTGTTTACCCTTTGGATGGAGGGGGTGTTACCGGATCTGGCTCATATCAGCCGGGAGCAGATCTCACTCTTAACGCTACGCCTAATTCCGGTTACACTTTTGCTGGATGGTTCTTGAATGGGGTGCTTGTTTCCGCCAATTCCACATACACTGTCCCGTTGACTTTGACTACGGATAAATCATTGAGTTATATTGCCTTTTTCAAGAAAGAATCGGAAAACTTCCCTTCATTGACTGTCAGCGGGAATTATTTTGAAATAGAAGATCTCGAAACAAATAAACAGATCTTCCGAAACCGTGATTTCGAGATTCAAGGCATTCCGGATGATTTTGCCGGATGGAAATACCTGCAGGTAAGCGCCAGAAGCGACTACAATCCAATAGGAAACCCAGAACCACCCGTTTATAGCCTCGTCCCCTCTTCGTCAGGGACGATATATGCAATGGTTGCAGACCACGAACAACCTGCAAATGTAAGCTTGTGGGCTTCGAGTCAAGGATGGGAACGTGTTCCTGTGTATTCCTCGTCCTATGGAGTTGACGATCCGAATAAAGTGCTTTCTTTCTTCAAAAAAGAATTTGCAGCAGGCCAAGAAGTGTCGATCATGTTTCCGGATGTGTTTAGCCGTGCGACCATCATTGCCCCAGACATACAGCGTCCTACTACAACCATTCGTAATAGTTCAGAAAATCGGACAGTGGCGCATCAACAAGTCTTTACACTTTCCGGAGCCGATGTCTTTTCTTCAATTTCTGAATTGCCGAATGGAATTTACATAGTGAAAACGGTTTTCTCCAATGGAGATTTGGAAAAAAGGAAGATTGTTGTTTGCAAGAAATAAAAGTCTCTTTTAGCTGGGAGTATGTATCGAATACGTTCTCCCGGCTGAGATACCGGCAGCAGGACGAGCTTTTTACTCAACATGTCCTTTTGTAATTATTTGTTTAATTGTTTATTAATCGATTATGAAAAGAATTTATGTTCTCCTTTTGAGTCTTCTGGGAGTTATCCTGTCAAACTCCGCAGCCCCGAACCTTGCTATAAGAGGAAGTAATTTTGGTATTGAGCAACTGGTCAAAGACAAACAAATATTTTATAACCGGACAACCATGCCTTTTGGAGACATACCTTCCGATTATGTTGGTTGGAGTTTTGTGAAAATAAATGCTAATTCTTCCTGGCAGCCCGGGCCATTGCCGTCTTACGAGGTGAAGGCCGATGGAGATGGATTCTTGTATGCCATGGTGGCCGATTATGAAAAGCCGGATGTGTGTGCCAAATGGGCCACCGACAATGGCTGGCAGCTGATTCCCGATCAGGTACTTTCTTATAGTAGCACCGATGCTGCGAAATTTCATTTCTACAAGAAATCATGTTCCCAAGGACAATGGGTGAATGTGGTTCAGCCTGCCACGTTCAGCGGTGCTGTGGTGATTGCTCCTGCCATTGCGAAGGAGGAAGCTAACAGTTCGGTCTCTGCCGTAGCAGTCAATATTGTTGCCACCAATTTTATGGAAGCAAGCATACTGAACAATGGCACAATTGCTTATGCGAACCGCTCTTATGTATTCAATTCAGTGAAAACAGAGATTGCCGGACTGAATATCACACGCTACAATGGGGGAGCTCCTCCAAAACTGAAAATTACCGTACTGGAAGATGGGGATATGTACATCGCCCAATCTAATCAGGACAAGACCTACGATGTTGCGGCAAATGGGTGGACGCAAGTTGCCGGGTATGAATTTAAGTACAATGATCCTACGGGGACAACTTTTA
>MKRS01000337.1 GCA_001897035.1 Bacteroidales bacterium 45-6 | reverse complement strand
TGTAAACATTCAGGATATTAAAGAAGATGATGAAGTGAAAGTGATTTGCTCGCTAACTGATAGTATTAAAGTGATGCAATTACTGGAAACCGCTAATGCCCTCGATAATCTTTTCGCTAAAAAGAAATTACTGATTATTCCTTACCTGATGGCTGCACGATACGACAGGCTGATGCAGCATGGCGACAGCATAGATGTTAAAGTGGTGGCTGATCTTATCAATAGCTGCGGCTTTTCCAAAGTATTGTTGTTTGATGCTCACTCTGATGTTTCCACACTGCTCATAAAAAACGCCGTGAATATTACCAACAAACAAATGGTTGAACAATACAAAATGGAAGAAGGTGTATTGATTTGCCCTGATGCCGGTGCAGCAAAAAAAGTGCCCCAATATTTTGAGTGGAATAAAAATTTAAAAGACATTGTATACTGCAGCAAAAACAGGAACCTGGCAACCGGTAAACTTACACTGGAAGTGCTGGAGCCGCAGGAGTGTGAAAACAGGAACTGCGTAATTATTGATGATATATGTGATGGTGGCGCTACTTTTCTTGCTATCGCGGAAAAAATAAAACCGATTACCAGTTCAGATAATGCGAAAAGATTTCTGATTTTTTCAATCCACTTTTCATCCAGTACCAGTGTGCCGAATGCAAGTAATGCGCAGGATATGGCCGCTATAGTGGCATAAAAAACAATAGAATCAAATTCATTGCGATAGGTAGAAATGGTTTTTTTCAGTTCATCAGCTTTTTGAGTATCCAGCAGCTCATCTTTTTGCCAATGTTCAATAGCATCTTCCAGTAATTGTGCTTCCTTTTTATTAATTCGCATTATGGTTTTGATTTTTAAATGTAAGAAGATTTTTTTATCACAAAACCGCACAAAGAATTAAGGTGCATTTCAGCTTTTTGTATTTAATACATTTTGGTATCAGGCAATATTCGGAATAATATTTTTTACTGTTGTTTTATTTTACCGGCTTTGGTGCATTGCAGAGTTGTTATTGTACACTTCTATTCCTGAATAATACAATTTGATAGTTGATACCGCTTATTTGTAGTGTAAATCATTATCTTGGGAGTTCAATTTTTGCCATGTATTTTCCAATGCTCAGCCTGATATTATTATCCCTTTTTGTTTCGCCGCCTAAAGCCAAAACCCATCAGTTTTTTGTGTCGGTTACGGGCAATGATACAAATGCCGGAACAAAATCTGCACCTTTTGCCTCCGTTGCTGCGGCGCAAAAAGCAGCAAGGGCTTTTAAAAAACTAAAACCGGATGTTGGTATAAAAGTTTTGATTACGCCAGGTATATATGATCTTAAGCATGCACTTGTATTTAATGCTGAAGATGGAGGCACAAAAGATGCCCCTGTAACGTATACATCAACCGGCAATGAAGCGCCGGTATTTACCGGCGGAAAAGCAATTGTGAATTGGGTGCAGTTGGAGGATAGCAGTGTATTGAACAGGCTTGATAATGCTGTACGTCATAAAATATATGCTGCTGATATTTCGGGTACAGGCATAACTGATTTGGGAGACCCTACTGAACCGGGCAGGCGGCCTGAATTATTTTGTAATAATATACTGCAAACACTTGCCCGCTGGCCTAATGCCGGATTT
>MKRS01000336.1 GCA_001897035.1 Bacteroidales bacterium 45-6 | reverse complement strand
AAGTGGGCGTGTTGGACATGCTGCGCTACCACAAATTCACCATCGGGGGGGCCTGGGCTACGGACTACGGCACAAGTGCCGACAGCAAGGAAATGTTTGAGTACCTGAAAGGCTATTCACCGCTCCACAACCTGCATAAAGGAACAAAATATCCCGCCACCTTGGTGATGACCGGCGACCACGACGACCGTGTGGTGCCTGCGCATTCCTTCAAGTTTGCGGCCACCTTGCAGGAAGCCAACGGCGGAAAAAATCCGACTTTGATCCGCATCGACACCAATGCCGGGCATGGTGCTGGCAAACCTGTCGGCAAAGTGATCGACGCACAGGCCGACATGTGGGCCTTCGTGATGAAGAACCTGGGAATGAATGTGAAGTATTAATTTCTTTAAACCATTACGGGGCTTGATGAAACAAAGCCCCCTAATGGCTCAAAATTAACTAATTGACTGTAATTATGGACGTCCGCATCGAGCCTTCCTGGAAAGCACAATTACAAAACGAGTTTGAAAAAGACTATTTTGTGAAGTTGACCGAATTTGTCCGTCAGGAGTATCGCGCCAAAACGGTGTTTCCTCCTGCCAAACTGATTTTTAACGCTTTCGAACATACCCCGTTTGACAAAGTGAAAGTGGTGATTCTTGGGCAAGATCCCTACCACAACATTGGGCAAGCACACGGCCTCTCCTTTTCGGTGAACGACGGCATCCAGCAGCCCCCCTCTTTGGTGAATATCTTCAAGGAAATTCAGGACGACCTGCAAATTCCGGTGCCCGTGTCGGGAAATCTCACCCGCTGGGCCGACCAGGGTGTGCTGCTCCTGAATGCTTCATTGACGGTGGTGGCTCACCAAGCAAATTCGCATCAAGGCAAGGGTTGGGAAGAGTTCACCGATGCCGCCATCAAAAAATTGGCCGACGAAAGGGAGCATCTGGTGTTTCTGCTCTGGGGTTCGTATGCCCAGAAGAAAAGCATCTTCATCCATCCACAAAAGCATCTGATATTGAAAGCTCCTCACCCATCACCGTTGTCTGTTTACCGAGGCTTTTTCGGTTGCAAGCATTTCAGCAAGACGAATGAATACCTCAGGGCGAACGGCATGGAACCGATCCGGTGGTGATGTTATCATGAATGAGGGAAATTTAGGCGGACATAGATTCTGAAATAAAGAAGACCCTGACTGAAATCGCAACAAACAAGGTCTTTTGCGAAGAAATGCGCGGACTGCTGATTCTCGAGAGCGAGGGAAGTGAACTCTCTGATTACACTCTAAAAGCACGATGTTTTGTGACTGCTTCTTATGCCCCGTTTTTATCTCTTTTCCCTATATAATCCATCAACAATAACTTGATATATTCAGGCAGCGCTATATTGCCCTTGTCCGCTTCTTTCTCCAAAGCTTCAAAGAAATTTACTTCAACTCCTTGCCAAGTCAATTCAAGTCGGCGGATCTTCTCTAATGTGACATGGTCATAATTTTCAGGTCTGCCCCAATAACACTTTAAACAAATCTCAATATCTTTTGAATCAATCCAATTTTCACAATGTTCACAAGACCATGATTTTGCCCTATTACATGAAGCACAAAGCAACATGTAATCAGTAATGTTTTGGTGAAAATTTTCATCATCGCCGCTTATTTCATAGGGAACTCTGTGGTCAACTTGTAGATATCTTTCTTCGAACTTACCATTGCAAATGTAGCAATGCCATTATTTGTGTCGTATAATAATTTTTTGAATTCTTTTGAAAATATTTGACGTCCGTCAACACGATTATTACGAATTTTAGAAAGATCTCCAAATCTGTAAGCGGCAATTGATTTACCATCGGCTGACTTTGTCTTAAACGTTTCAAGAGGAATTCCAGCTTCTCGAACATCTCTTGCTGCTCGGGGTGGGTGATTATATCCGTAAGTCTTTTCTAAATCTTCGGTTGTTATAAAGCCATATTTTAATATATGGTCAATAACAATCTTTGCTCTTTTATTGGTAATTGATTCAGTAAGTTTTAAAAAATCTTTTGGATATTTTTTCATACGATGTCAAACAATGAAGGCTGCTTAATTGAAACCGACTCTATACGTTTATTTATATGCGAAATTGAAGCTAAGGTATCGGATACATAGACAGCTTCACAAGTCCGTTCATTCCTGCTGTGCAATGTCGCAATTGAAGAACGACCCGCATCTATCTCAATTTTATGTAAGTTCAAGTCCTTTGGAAGTTCCTCTCCGTATGTTTTATTGCCTGTACGACCATCGTAACTTAAAATGAATGGAATATTTCGCTTATTTAATTTGTAAAGTGAAATCACAAAATCTTCATGATTAATGTCTTCCATATATCTAAATCCCCCATTTTTAGCTGTCCCTTGATAGGGCGGATCCATATACACTAAATCATTTTCAGTTGCCATTTCCAGTATCATCTCATAGTCAGTGGAATAGAAAGAGACTTTATCCTTTAATAGATTTGAAACATTTAAAATATCATGTCTCATATTTTCAGGTAAACGCCCCTTCCTCCTTTTATCAGGACTTTGATTGAAATTGCCTTCTGCATTATACCTTACGGCAGCTTTAACGCATTTTGCTAATAAAAACAATAGATATTTTGGCTCTTTTGTTTGATTAAAACTATCTCTTATTTGATAATAAAATTCTTCTTCATTGCCAAGTTGGTTATTCCAAATATGATGGTAATCACGAATCATTGTTTGGGGTTCATTTACAATTTTATCCCAAAGATTTATCAACGGCTCATTTATATCATTAACAATAAATCTATTAGCCTTAAAGTAATATGCTGATGCAATAGTTATTGCAGCCGAACCTGCAAATGGCTCAATGAGTCTATCGATCTTTTGAGGGAAAAATTTTAAGATGTCAGAAGCCAGATTTCTTTTGCTCCCCTGATATGGTATTGGATGTGGTATCTTCATATAATTCATTTTTTACAAAAATAATCATTTTGATCCAACCTGACTAATCGACGGTAGTGCAGTCTTTTAAAATGGGGCATAGCCTCTTTTTTACACTTTGTGTCTATTTTCAATTTAGTTCAATAACATCTAACCCATTATCTAAATTTACTTTTCCTTAGTTAGACTTTATCTTCGTTGAAGGAAAGCCCGTGCCTTGTCCTTGCTGGGCAAAAAGTCCAAAGCATCTATCAATTGGTAGCTATTCTCCCTGTCGGAAATGTTGTTGGAAAGAAACTCTATCACTTTCAGCTTGTCGTCGTCGAAGGGGAAGATAGTCATCAATTGTTTTGTTTGCTTGCAGGTAAAAACAGTATTGACCGATGCGTCCCGAATCAGGCCGACTTGGTCGTCCTTGAAGGGCTTGCTTTTTACCAACTTGTAGAGCGAATTGAATTCGGCATCGCCCATGATCCTTATCGGGCGGCGACCGGAAGGAGGTAGAATCACAGGAGGATTATTGCTTGTTTGCGGTTGGGCTTGCGCTGGTAGTTTTTGAGCGAAAGAGTCCAAAGACGATACCCTCCCGTTCTCAAAAGTGACGACCATCACGTTCACCGAAAAAGTCGGGTTGTATTCCCATTCTTCAAATGCGTTGTCGAAACGTCTGTAATCCGGTTTGCCCAAGATGGACAGCACTTGCTCCTTTGACATTCCTTTTTCGATGGAGAATAATTTGTCGTTGAAACTTCTCATGGTCGTGCAGGACGAAAGGGTGCTGACAACAATGCACAATGTGAGGAATAGCTTTGAGATTTTCATGATTGGTAAATTTCGTTGTTCACGTAAAATTATAGATTCTTCAGTTATATTGCAAGCAAAACAGCCTTTCCTTTTCAAAGACTTCGTTGGCCACTTCAAGCAATTGCTCCGCAGTGAGTTGTTCGATAAAGGCCACCAGCTCGGCTTCCGAGAACCACCTGCCAAAATAGAACAAGCTTTTTCCAAGAGCTAAAGCGGTATTCTCTTGCATGTTGTGCGAGATTCCGATTTGGCCGATGTATTGTTTTTTGGCGGCAGCCAGTTGAGCTGCTGAAAGCTTCGTTGTGCGAAATTTATCCAACTCTTTCATTACCAGTTCCACGCATTTTTGTTGGTTGCGTTCGTCTCCCCCGAAGTAGATGGCAAAAAGTCCGGTATCGGAATAATTGGTAAGATTGGATTCCACGTTGTAAACATATCCTCGTTTTTCGCGCAGCGAAATGTTCAGCCGGCTATTCATCCCCGGTCCGCCAAGCATGTTATTGAGCAAGTTCAAGGCGCGGCGCTTGGGGTCGTGCATAGAGTAGGAATAGGAACCGATCATCGTATGCGCCTGCGAGGTATCCTTTTCCGTTTTTATGCCTGATGCGGCAAGCGGATAAGGAACCTTGCGTTGGTTGGCCGAGGATGTTTGGGAGATGTCCCCCACATATTTTTCCACCAGGCGGATAAGCTTTTTCGGGCTGGTTTTTCCCATTGAGAAGAATACCATTTCGGAAGGAGAATAGTGTTCCTGAACAAATTCGGCGACTTTTTCTGTCCGGAAAGTTTTCAACAGTTCCGTTTCCCCGAGAATGTTGTGGCCGAGTTCGTGCCCTCCAAAAATGAGGTTCTCAAATTCATCGTAGATCAGTTCCGAAGGGTTGTCCTCGTAAGAATTTATTTCGTCGATCACCACGTCGATTTCCTTCTCCAACTCCTTTTGAGGAAAAACAGAATGAAAAATCAAATCCGATAGCAACTCGATCGCCCTTTCGACGTGTTCTTCCACAAACACCGAATAGAGTACCGTTTCTTCCTTGTTGGTGTAAGCATTCAGCTCTCCGCCCACGTTCTCCATCCGGTTGATGATGTGGAACGATTTCCGCTTGTTTGTTCCTTTGAACAACATGTGTTCCGTGAAATGCGCCATACCAAATTGGTCGGGACGTTCGTCGCGAGTGCCTGCATTCACAAAGAACCCGCAATAGGAAACATTGGACAGGGTCGGTTTGTGAATGATCCGCAAGCCGTTTGGCAGCGAATGGATAATTGTGTCGGTAGAATTCAATGTCACGATAGATGAAAACTCTTTTTTTGAGACCTCAAAGATATGGATTTTTTATCGCCTTGCTATCCGCTGGTGGATTTTGTGTGGCTATTGGTGGGGAAAAATTTAATTGGCTTCTCTTGAAACTGTGGGGCATGGATGGGATTCAAAAAACAATTTAAGGCTCAAAAAATTTTGTCATCTATCATAAATGTCGTTTTTTTACAGAGTCGAACTAATATTTTCTACGGATAATGTCGTTTTCCCAATGCCACAACATCTATAAATGGGTGTTGATCTTGTGTTCACTAAGCTTTTTCTCCTCCTTCGTCCATGCCCAACGGGAAGCCCAGGAAGTGAGGTATGGCTCTCGGTGGCAAGTGAAGATGTTGAAAGACAAATATAGCTACGACCTGATTGCACCCTCCGAAAAAGAAAGGCAAACCTACGAATCGCTGTTAAAAAACAACCAAGTGACTGTACAGTTTGTGGAGAACATGCTCATTACGAACGGACTACCCAAGATGTTGCGCAACTTAGTGATGATCGAATCGGGATTTCGCAACAGCAGCGTTTCTTCGGCCAATGCGGTAGGCATCTGGCAGATAACTCCCATCCATGCCGAAAACTATGGACTCATGAGCAAGGATCGGGTGAACGTGTATGAAAGCACACGGATAGCTATCAAGTCGCTCAAGGAGCTGTATTCAAAATATGGGAATTGGGTGAAAGTGATCGCCGCCTACAATTGCGGGGCAGCCAACCTGGACAAGGCGATTGCCCGGGGGCATTCCGATCAGTACCATGTGTTCTACAAATACCTTCCCGACGAGACCATTAACCACGTGAACAAGTTCATGACCGCCTGCTACATCACCAACGAGTTGGAGCAGCTCATGAACGACTATCACGGGGGCGTTGCCCAAGAGAAGACGCAAGCTCCACCCCCCAAAACGACCACCAACTACAACGACCCAACCTTGGTGAGTACCCAGATCAATGCACAACTCAACTTGGATGTCCTCGCGGAAGAGATCAAAGTGACAAGCGAAGTGTTCCAGAAATGGAACCCGAACCTGAATGCCGACCTCTTGAAATACGGAAAAGGCACGCTCTACCTTCCGATTAGTTACATGGGGGAATTTATGGCCAAGAAAGGGGCGATTCAACGCAAATCGTCTGAAATTAGAAAATAACAGGGCGATTCGTTAAAAAAACAGGCCACTTATTCACACCAAAAACCGGATTTATATTAAAACATTCGAAATAAAGTTCTAACTTTGGATACTTTTTTTCGAAAATGAAACAAAATACTAAGAGATGAAACGTATATTGGTTACAGGCGGCGCGGGATTCATTGGTTCGCACCTTTGTGTCCGGCTTTTAGAAGAAGGGAATGAAGTAATTTGTCTTGACAACTATTTCACCGGATCAAAGAGGAACATCCTGCCTCTTTTTCAAAATCCCCTTTTTGAAGCAATTCGCCACGACATAACCATTCCATTTCATGCCGAGGTAGATGAAATATACAACCTTGCCTGCCCTGCAAGCCCGATCCACTATCAATTTGACTCCATCAAGACGATCCAAACCTCGGTGATGGGCGCCATCAACATGCTCGGCCTGGCCAAGCGTGTGAAGGCAAAAATACTTCAGGCAAGCACCAGCGAAGTATATGGCGACCCCATCATACATCCACAGACCGAAAGCTACTGGGGAAACGTGAATCCGATTGGACCGCGTTCCTGCTACGACGAAGGAAAACGTTGCGCAGAATCGCTGTTCATGAACTACCATATACAGAATCGGGTGGCCATCAAGATTATCCGTATTTTCAACACATACGGTCCCAACATGAACCAAAACGATGGGCGCGTCATTTCCAACTTCATCGTTCAGGCATTGAAAGGTGAGGACATAACTATTTTCGGAGATGGCTTGCAAACCCGTTCGTTTCAATACGTGGACGACCTCGTCGAAGGAATGGTTCGCATGATGAACACGGGCGACGACTTTCTTGGGCCTGTGAACATCGGAAATCCGAACGAATTCACCATGCTTGAACTGGCACAAAACATCATAGACCTGATTGGCTCCAAATCGAAACTTATTTTCCTTCCCTTGCCTCAGGACGATCCGAAACAACGCCAGCCCGACATCTCGTTGGCCCGCCAAAAACTGGGCGACTGGACTCCGAAAATCCAATTGAGAGATGGGCTGCAGAAAACAATTAATTATTTCGAGGAATTGTTGAAAGAGGGGTGAACGCTCCCCGAGAAACAATTCTTTTTGACAAAACAATCTTTGTAAAAAATATGTATTTCACGGTCATTGTTCCCGTGTACAACCGTCCCGACGAAGTACACGACTTGTTGACAAGCCTCGCTAAACAAACATACACAAAGCCCTACGAGGTGCTCATCGTGGAAGATGGGTCGAAGCTCGACTGCAAGAAGGAAGCAAAGATGTTCGAAGACTTTTTGAACATTTCTTATTACTATAAAGAAAACTCCGGACCTGGCGATTCCCGCAACTATGGGATGACACGGGCGAAAGGAGATTACTTCCTGATTTTGGATTCCGATTGCATCTTGCCAGACAACTACCTGGAAGAAGTGGAAAAATCGCTGGAAGAAAATCCGGTTGACTGCTTCGGCGGGGTGGATTCGGCATTGGACACGTTCTCGCACATGCAAAAGGCCATCAATTTTGCCATGACCTCGGTGCTTACCACCGGCGGCGTGCGCGGCGGAAGCGAGAAGCTTGGAAAGTTTCAACCCCGTAGTTTCAACATGGGCATTTCACGCAAAGCATTTGAAGCTTCCGGCGGCTTTGGAAATATCCATCCGGGAGAAGACCCCGACTTGTCGATCCGTTTATGGAAAATGGGCTTTGAAACATGCTTGTTTGGCAAAGTTTCGGTGTTCCACAAGCGACGGATAAGCTGGAAAAACTACTACACGCAGGTGAGTAAATTTGGGAAAGTACGCCCCATCTTGGACAGGTGGCATCCGGGGTATTTCAAAATCACGTTCTTGTTTCCGTCGCTGTTCATCCTGGGAATGATTGCTTCTGCCTATCTCGCCTTTTCCAAAATTCTTAGGCCGCTCTATGCCTACTTAGCCTACTTTTTGCTATGCTTCATTGTGGCAGCAACACAGAACAGAAGCCTCAGGATCGGACTGATGTCGCTTCGTGCCGTTTTCACGCAGTTCTTTGGGTATGGCACAGGCTACCTCCTTTCATTTTGGAAAGTGATTATTTGCAGGAGGAAACCCGAAAAAGCATTCCCCAACCTGTTTTTCAAGAAAAAATAGATGTTGCAAGACACATATTTGGGGCATAAGGTATTAGCAAACCTTGTGCTTTTTTTCTTTTTTTTCCCTTATATTTGTGCGTTCTGATTTCCCAAAAATTCAGGCGAATAAATTGTCAAGTCACAAATTAAAGAATACTGCGAAAAGAATATGAAACACATCCTTTTGTTCTTTTACCAATGGTTCATCTTTGCCCCCATCTTTGTCTTAGTGACAATCGTAACTGCGCTAAGCGTAACAATTGGCTGCGCCGTAGGCAATAGGAGCTTTTGGGCATACGTTCCGCCCCGCTATTGGTCTAAAATCACTTGCCGTCTGGCCCTTTGCCGCATCAAGGTGAAGGGCGTCGAGAATATTTCTGCCGAACAGTCGTATGTTTTCACCCCCAACCACCAGAGCTACTTCGACATTTTCCTGATATACGGGTATCTCCCGAAAAACATAAAATGGGTGCAGAAGCAGGAATTACGCAAAATACCGCTTGTGGGGAAAGCTTCCGAAATAGCGGGACATGTGTTTGTGGATCAATCGAGCCTCAAATCGAGAAAAGAGAGCATAGCCAAGGCCGAGAAACAATTGCGCGAAGAACCGGGTGCATCGATGGTAATCTTTCCCGAAGGGGCCAGGAGCTACACGGGCAAGCTTGGAAAATTCAAACGGGGAGCATTTCTCATTGCGGAACAATTGTCGTTGCCGGTTGTACCAATCACGATCAATGGCATTTGTGAAGTATTGCGCCGCGGCACCTGGAACTTGAATCCTGGAACAATGGAACTAATTATCCATCAACCTCTTTCGGTAGAGGACAAAACGGATGAAGAAATCGTGAGAATCGCAAGTCAGACACAGACGATCGTGGAATCGGCGTTGTGGGACAAATATAAAAATCAAGAGTAAGACAACTTTCCGGATCGAGCAATGACGGCAACACGCATTCGAGAACCGCTCAAAGCCAACTTTTCGGATCAAACCAAACAGGAAATGAGCAAAATAGTATTGGTGACGGGGGCGACGGCAGGAATAGGAGAAGCCGTTGCAACCCGGTTTGCAGCCGAAGGATACGACCTGATTGTTACAGGCCGGAGAGACGAACGCCTTCAGGAAGTGAAACGAAAATTGGAGTCGGAATACGGACACCGCGTCCTGGCCTTGAATTTTGATGTGCGCCGCAAGGAGCAAGTGCAGGCAAATCTCGGCAACCTGCCCGAAGACTGGAAAGCCGTGGATGTATTGGTGAATAATGCCGGGCTTGCTTCGGGACTCAACCCCATCCAGGATGGCGACATCGAAGACTGGGAAAAGATGATCGACACCAACATCAAGGGCTTGCTCTATGTCACCCGAACCATTGCTCCCGGGATGAAGGAGCGCCGCCGGGGCCACATCATCAATCTTTCTTCCATTGCCGGAAAAGAGGCCTATCCCAATGGCAATGTCTATTGCGGCACCAAACATGCGGTGGAAGCCATCGGCAAAGGGATTGACCCCGTAGCCGAAAAGCAGGCAGCAAAGGCCGCATTGCTGGCGCAGCAAGCCGCTTTGAAGCGTTGCTCGCCGCTGTGAGATCCGATCACTGGCAGACAGGCTAACGGATGCAAATAGTGAACAAAAAACGCAGAGAAAAACAGCAAAGGTCGCGGCAAAGCCGTCAATTTTGCGACGGGCGAAGTTTGCCAAGCAAGTTGGACTCATTCCGCACGCGGCCATTGCCATGGTTCGCCTCGCTCTTGTAGCTCTGGCGTGCCTGGCTGCCGTGATACTGCCTGGACATGCCATCAACCCTCGCCATTCGCGCGCAATCCATGAAGGAAAAAGCACCGCTTCCGTTCTCGATGGACAAGACCACCGGCAGCAATCTGACCAGGCGGCTGTACCAGTGGAAGCGCCTCGACCTCGGTTCGCGCAGTCTGAAG
>MKRS01000335.1 GCA_001897035.1 Bacteroidales bacterium 45-6 | reverse complement strand
TGACGGATAGGGAAACCGCTCCCGTCCCTATTTTCAGAGTTCTTCGTTTTCCTTTTTTAAAATCTTGGGAATCATAAATCCGGCATACAGCGTGAGAACAGCGCCTATCAACAGGCACATTACCCAATATTTCAAGTTGAAATACATAAACACGGCTGAAGCAATCATAAACAACGCACCAAACACCTGCATGTAGAACAAGCGTTTGCCTCGGAAGTTTTTCCCCGGATAAGGGTTCAGCAACGTTCCCACAGTGAGTCCGAGAGCGCCAAAGCCCAAGGTATAAGGGGCGATAAGGGGATTCACCGAAAACAATACGGCAGAAAGAAGTACTACGATTGCCGAAAACTGGTAGATATATACTTTTATTTTGTCAGACATCTGTGGTATGGATAAAAAGGTCATTGAACAATGAAAACATCCTCGTCGGGCTTCTTCATCAAGTAGTTTTCCCGGGCAAATTTCTCTATATTTTCTTTGCTCGAATTGAGTTCTATCAATTTCTCCTTGTTTTTTTGAGTCTCCTCGCGGTAATACTCTATCTGCTTGTTCAATTCACTAATCCGCATGTTGTTATTAAACCGGTTGAAAACGTTGCTGTCGCCAATAAAGAAGGCGATGACAACAATGATTCCAATGGACAAAAGCTGAACCTTTGAAAAGCGGCCTACGACAATCTTGCCCCATTTTTTGAATACGTCCATTTTCATATCACGTGAAAATTTAATAGAATTATCAACTACAAATATAATAATATTCGTTGGATTGAAAGAATTTACTTTTTTGATTACCCAAATGAAAAGCGGACGGAAGAGATACTCCCTTGCTTCCAAGAACCGACAGGGCTGGCTAAATTTCAGGAGCTAATCCACTAAAAAAACATTAGAGGTTCAATCAACCAACCTTCACGGACAACAGGTAACCCTGTGAGAGGAAGAAGCTGGCGATGAACCCCTAACAAACTAAGCAGAATCGAGATTAACCTTTCCTTTTTATTGCAGAGTCACCTTGATGATGCTCGTGGTAGCGGGAATGGTTGTGTATTTATTCGGATTGGGCAGCGGCAATATGGCTCTGCTGGCAGATGGTGCGGGACGAATGCCAGCTCCCGGGAATTGGTCGATCGTGGTGCCGTCGTCAAACAGATCGATGTGGGAGGATACATCACCTGTTGCAGATGCGTCGATGTCACCCGGTTTGGTTGCGAAGAACCAATCGCTCGACGACCCGTACATGGTGGCTATCGCAATCTTGTCGCCGTCTTCAAGGGAAAGAACCTGGGACACCTTGCCGCCTGCCGCTCCATTGATTCTGGGGAGAAGTGCTTTTGTAGAGGCTGCTTCCAAAACATAAACGCTTTTTACTCCCGACTTGGATTTCAGGGCTGCCGACAGAGCTGTCGCATCTCCTTTTTGTGCTATATTAGCCAGACCTTCCCCTTTGTCCCTTTCCCCGATTTGGAAAAATGGATTTTTGTCGTCCTTATACACCACGACTAAAACGGGAGAGAGTCCTGTGAAAGCCCCTGTATTGCTCGACAGGTAAGTGCTTAAATTGGTCACATTGCCAGCTTCAGCAATATCCGTCAATCCGTTCGCAGATGGCTGTCCTTGCGTGTAAATCGGATTGGGCATCAAAAGGTTACCTCCTGCAACATACGAAATGGCCCAAACTCCCGGGCTAAAGGGTGTCTCGTTGGCAGTTCCGCCAGATATGTTTGCAATGGTGACGGTGAAATTTGAATTTCCATTGTAGGCAATCATCACCGACATTAGTTTCGAGGCAGCCAAAAAGGTATGTCCATAGTCGTCTGTGGTGCCGCCAACTTTCTTGATGTTTTTAGCGGTGGTTTCGGCCACACCGGGGTGCGTAACCGAACTGCCTGGCGCTTGATTCACCCGTGTGCCGTTGTCCCACAGCTCTATCTGGGAAGAAACGTCGCCAGTGAGCGGCATCCCGTTGTCGTCATACAGCTTGATACCGGGGTTGTTCGGAGCAAAAAACAGGTCATTGCTCCAACCATACATGGATGCAAAGCTCAAGTATTGCCCAGGTCCTGCATAGAAAGAGAAAGAGATGGATTCGCCGGGATGCACCACCGGTGGCGTGCCTGTGTTCCTAAATGTACCTGATTCAACGAGCAGTTTGCTGTCAAGCACATTTTCAATTGTGATAGTTTTTGTTGTAACATTCATCTGGTCATCATCCTTAGCACATGAACTCAGAATGAATAAGGATGCAGCAAATGCAATAGGGAGAAGTTTGAAATTTTTTGTATTCATAATCAATTAAGATTTAAACAGTCTAAGACGGACTGTTGGTTGTTTTCTTTCATCAGACAAAGAAACAATGAGGATATTGCACAATCCTCCCAAAAGAATAACAAAAGTATCACAGTGCATAATAAATTTCTCACGCAGGATTTTGAACCTTTAGGTCGATTGCACAGCTCATAAAAAAGCAAAATACAAGGGCCGAAGTGAAATTTATAGGCTTCGAGACCGTTATAGTTTTAATTGTAGATTGTGCCACATCCCAAAAATTTCCATTTATGACCAAACAAATAGTCCTCGTCATCGCCGCCTTCTATGGCCTGGCATCCGTTGTGCTCGGAGCCCTTGGCTCGCACGCCTTGAGCAATGTCCTCAGTCCCGAAAAAATCTCGTCCTTCGAGGTAGGCGTCCGCTACCAAATGTATCACGCCTTGGCCTTGCTCGTGCTTGGGCTTTTACTCCCGCTCAGCACTTCCCTTGAAAAAACGGCAGTTTGGGGCATGGCCATCGGCACCCTTCTGTTTTCGGGAAGCATTTATTTGCTATCCTTGGCCGAATACTGGAAGGTCAATCTCAAATTCTTAGGGCCGGTGACTCCGCTTGGCGGTTTGTTTCTGATTGCAGGCTGGGGTGCATTGCTCCTTTTCTTTGCTCGCGGCAATCGGATCTAATAATTGGCACAAAGGAAGTTAGTCGAACTAAAAAAACGTCACGCCTTTTTTCATCCTCAAAATTTTCCGATTATCTAATTATATCTTAACTTTGCCTTAATATTTCATGCAGGGCATTGCTGTTTC
This sequence comes from Bacteroidales bacterium 45-6, assembly GCA_001897035.1. Classification (GTDB taxonomy): domain Bacteria; phylum Bacteroidota; class Bacteroidia; order Bacteroidales; family Dysgonomonadaceae; genus UBA1309. The sequence continues at coordinate 7,204 of MKRS01000335.1, read as the reverse complement.
GAGGTGTTGTTTCATCCAGAAAAGCACTTCAAAATCCGAAGCAACAGCCGCAAGATGTCTGTCGGCGGACAGCATCACTTTTTTGTACTGGTATATCTATGGCGTTAGCCGTATCTTCTGTTCACAACAATGGAAATTCCGAGATCGTTGATTTCGAGATGGAAAATACCGGGTTGGGATAATAAAATGGGTTCAGAAATACGATTGAGGCTGTTCATATATGTTTCCGGCACGTTGCCGGGAGCAAGTTTAACGAATGCTGCGGGTTGCGGCGTAACTTAAAATTATAACTAAAAAATGACAAAAGTACAAGTGAAGGAAGCCAATGGAAAACTTGGCATCCTGACAGTTGGTGTTGGTGCCGTGGCAACAACATTCATCGCGGGAACACTCATCACCCGCAAAGGATTGGGTATCCCCGTAGGTTCAATCACGCAGTTGGCAACAATGCGTATTGGAAAAAGAGAGGAAAACAACTTCCCGAAAATCAAAGACGTAGTGCCTCTGGCAGATTTGAACGACATCGTGTTCGGCGGTTGGGACATTTTCGAAGACAATGCCTACGAAGCTGCTAAACATGCAGAAGTGTTGACCAACGAAGACCTCGACAAAGTGAAAGACGAATTGATCGCCATCAAGCCAATGAAGGCCGTATTCGATCAGGAATTCGTAAAACGCCTTCACGGAACTTGGGTGAAGTCAGCCCCAACCAAATGGGAATTGGCTGAACAAGTGAAGGAAGACATTCAGAACTTCAAGAAAGAAACCGGCGTTGACCGTGTGGTTGTCATCTGGTGTGGCAGCACCGAAGTGTTTACTCCATTGGGCGAAGTACACAAGACGTTGGCCGCTTTCGAAAAAGGATTGAAGGAAAATCATCCGGCAATCGCTCCATCCAACATTTATGCCTATGCAGCCGTATCGTTGGGAATCCCCTACCTGAATGGCGCTCCTAACTTGACAGTGGACATTCCTGCCATGTGGGATCTTGCACAAAAAACGCAAACCCCTATCGCCGGAAAAGACTTCAAGACTGGACAGACTATGTTGAAAACTGTGTTGTCGCCTATGCTAAAGACCCGTATGCTTGGGCTTAGCGGATGGTTCTCCACAAACATCTTAGGCAACCGCGACGGAGAAGTGCTTGACGATCCCGGATCATTCAAGACCAAGGAAGAATCCAAACTGTCTGTGATCGACAACATCCTTCAACCCGAATTGTACCCCGACTTGTATGGCAATGTGTACCACAAGGTGCGTATCAACTACTATCCGCCGCGTAAGGACAACAAAGAAGGCTGGGACAACATCGACTTGTTCGGATGGTTGGGCTACCCCATGCAGCTAAAAGTGGATTTCCTTTGCCGTGACTCCATCTTGGCTGCTCCGCTTTGTCTGGACTTGGTGTTGTTTGCCGACTTGGCCAAGCGTGCAGGATTCTCCGGAATTCAAGACTGGTTGTCGTTCTACTTCAAGAGTCCGATGCACGAGCCGAGCAAAATCGCGGAACACGACTTGTTCATCCAATATGTGAAGTTGAAAAACACGCTTCGCAGAATGATTGGAGAAGAAACGATCGATTATCTTGATTAATTTTCAGATTCGATAGAATGCAAAGCCGCAGGACGAAATGTCTTGCGGCTTTTTTTCGATTTCAATTTAGATTTGGCTGCTTCAACATTTATTCCGACATTTGTATTCCATAATTAAGAATTGATCTAAATTATATCGGATAATTCTGTTTTCCAGATGATTCGTTGAAGGAAAAACAAGCTGTATTTCTATTGGACAAAGATCATTGGTTTTTTATAAGGACTTCATAGAAATGTCAAATTTGAAGAAGACAATTGCGGTGGCCGAAATGTCATACATCATCCGTAAGGGACTGGTATATTCTCTTTCGCAACTTCCTATTGTGGAAAAGGTGGTGGAATGGAAAGATCTTGAAAACCTGAGCGCGCAAAGCATCGCCTTGCGGCCCGATGCGATCGTTATCAACCCGATGGTTTTGGGGCGGATTTCCAAGTCGGAGATCAGGCAACGCCTCAAGTTAGACAAGAAGATGGTCGTGATAGCATTGGTGTACAACATGATAGACGAGCAATTCTATCGTTCCTACGATGCTGTGATCCGGATAAACGATTCAGAAGCAAACATAGAGAACATTTTGACGAATGCACTCAAAAACGGCAATTCCAGCGGAAGCGGCCAAGACGACCTGAGCGAACGGGAAACGGAAATCCTCAAGAGTTTAGTGAAAGGAATGAGCAACAAGGAGATAGCAGACCATCACAACATCTCCATCCACACGGTGATAACCCACCGGCGCAACATTGCCCGCAAATTGGAGATACACAGCGTTTCGGGGCTTACTATTTATGCCATTATCAACAAATTAGTGGACGTGAACGATGTCAAATATTGACTCGTAACGGAATTATTTTTAAATTTAACAGGCTTTCTGACAGCCCAAAGACAACAACTTTTTTAATTGACACAGAAATGAATAGCATAACACGAAAATACACCAAAACCACGAAGATGTCCGAGTTGATCGAAGCGGACTACCGCATGCTTCTCTTGCTCAGCAGATTGGGAATCTCGCTTGGATTCGGAGAAATGTCCATCCAGGCTATTTGCAAAAAATACGACATCGATGCCGACTGTTTCCTTTTCATGGCGAATCTTCAGACAAACAGATCCGTGTATGATTATCGGGCGGAATTTGAAAAGATTGGCTTGGATTCCGTCTTGCTCTATTTGCAAAAATCACATTCCTATTTCATCGACCGGAGACTTCCCCATTTCCGAAATGCCTTACAGAATGCCATTTCCAACCTGGAAACCAACGTCCAGAAAATCATCCTCCGCTTCTTCGACGACTATTCGAACGAGGTCAACGAACACATGCAGTATGAAAACGACACGGCTTTCCCCTATATTTTTTCGCTGCTGGGAGTCGAGGTCGGCAAAGATTACAACATCACGGTTTTTGAAGACCACCATTCGGACATCGAAGGCAAAATGGCAGAGCTGTCGAGAATCCTCACCAAATACATCCAGGGAGATGCCACCAGCCTCACCATGACCAACGTGCTGATTGAGCTACACATCATTCAGGAAGAACTTGATTCCCACACATTTATCGAAGAAGAGCTGGTGATCCCGCGCGTGAAGAAAATAGAAGGAGGCAAAGCCAAACGTTAACCGTTATCGGTATTCCGGGGATGATGCTCGATAATCTCCTGCCTGAGAAATTCCCGGTCCACGTGGGTATAAATTTCAGTAGTCGTGATTTTTTCGTGTCCCAACATCTGCTGAATAGCCCGGATGTTGGCTCCGCCTTCGAGGAGATGCGTAGCAAAGGAGTGACGGAAAGTGTGCGGGCTGATGTTTTTGGTAATCCCAGCCAATTCAGCATATTGCTTGATGAAATGGAACACTGTTATTCTTGAGATAGCCTTGCCCCGTTTGCTAATGAAAACAAAATCTTGCTGCCCTTTCTGCGCAACGATCTGCCTCCTGCTCTCCAGGTAATACTTAATCTCCTTTTCCGCTTTTCCCGAAATAGGCACCAAACGTTGCTTACTCCCCTTGCCTTCCACCCGGATGAAACCTTCGTCGGCGAAAATATCCGAGAATTTCAGGTTCGTCAGTTCCGAAATACGGAGGCCGCAACTGTAAAGCGTTTCGATAATCGCCTTGTTGCGCACACCTTCCGGCGTGGACACATCGATCACCTTCTCTATCTCGTTGATCTCCTCCACCGTCAGCACCACCGGTAGCTTCAGGCCGATTTGCGGTGTGCGGAGCAGTTCCGTAGGGTTGTCCTTGATGTAGTCCTCGAGCACCAAATAAGCAAAAAACGACTTCACGCCCGAAATGATCCGGGCAATCGTCCGAACGGAAATCCCCAAATCGTAGAGGGTGGACACAAATTGCTGAAGGTCTTCCAGCTTAATATCCTCGATGCTAACTTTTTCCGCAGACACAAATTGCAACAACTTCTCCAGGTCGTCCATGTATGCCTCCACGGAGTTGCGCGACATCCCTTTTTCGAGAAGAAGGTAGCTTTTATATCGGTCGCGGTGGTCTTGGCTCATTGTTTTGCAAAAAATTAATCTTGCAAAGATACTTTGGTATTGGATAGATTTCGAATTTATAAGATGTTTTTATGGAGAAAAGTTCGGTGTTTAAAGTTGGGGAATGGATTTGAATAATAAGGAAAATATTTCTTTTAGGAAAACCTAGGTGAGACTGCGTTCGGGAGATGATGGGCAAAAAAGGATAAAAAAGCAAGTTATGTCCATGTAAAAAATGGATTGTGGAATTATTCTGAATAAATGTCTGTATAATTTATGAAACGGATGAATGTATAAATGCAATTTTTCAAAATATTCCTTTAGACAGCAACAAGAGAACTGCCACTAACCATTTAGCATAGCAGTAGTTCTCTTGCAATACATTATGATATTATATTTACATGTTATAAATAGCATAATTCCAAACAAAAGTTGAAGGATTTGCCGGATACCATTTATTTATCGTTTGACCGGACAAATTATATTTCACTAATAAAACGTATGTAGTCATATAAAACTGCGTTGAAGATGCAATAGACATGGTATATCCTCTTCCCCCATCAGTCCCATCTGGTTTAGTTCCGCAATAAGGGGAGTCGATGTAAACGGGAAATTGTGTTGAACTATTATAAGAATATACAGGGGATTTTGCTGCATAAAAATCAACGAAATATACTGTATTTGGTGTTACACCTATCTTTTTCGCAAAGTCTGTCGCAAACATCGTTTTATAATTTGCACTGTAACCATTTCTAATTGAATACGAACTATAGCCTGTATAGGTATTATAAACAAAGCCAGATCTCAACAAAGAGGCATTTGAGGGAGTATGGTATACACTATTTTTATCAAGTCCCATAAATTTTGCAATATCTGCATCTGAAGATATTAATACAACAGAAGTATCAACAACACTTATATTTTTTTTCATATTATCTGATGAAGAGACATCATCATTATTACTACAAGAAGTAAAAAATATAGAAAATAGAAGAACTCCGAAAAAGATGCTTTGTAGTTTCATAATTATTTGTTGTTTAGTTGTTAATGTTGGTCAGAAATATAATCAAAAGATTCTTAATGCAAAAACAAAATCAATTAAATTGTAGTTATTTTTTAAAAAGCTATTCGATTTTGTAAAATTCTGAACATAAGAGTATTCTAATCCAAGTTTTGAATTTTTCAACTCGTATTGAACACCAGCTACCATTTTTACACCAAACAATAATTTATTTGAGGGAAACTCATAATAAGAAATCTCATTTATATTCGAATCGTATTTAGGTGAAAATTGATAATCAAGTTTAGGGCCAAGGCCAAGAAATAAGTTAAATTTATTTTTTGTATCTATCTTGCACCTAAAAGTTGTATTCACGTGTATATTAGACAATTTTAAACTAATATATCTATTATCATAGCTATCTCCAGCTAATAGTATATTATCTCTTCCGCCTGTTTCTATATAACCAAGTTCACTTGAAATATAATAAAACCGATGCTCAAAATAATCAAATCCAACTTGAAAATTAATGCCAGTTCTATTTTTTTGCAACACACTGTTATCATTCTTTTTCATTGAAGAGTAAGAAGGTCCCATACTAAATTTTAAATACTGAGCATAAGAAAATATAGGAAACAGTGCAAATATCAATAACAATTTTAATTTCATTTTCATATATTATAGTTTAAACATTCTATATATAATAGAAACGTTTCATATTCAAATATATTATTGAGGGGGAGAAGAAAGAAAAAATACACTCCCACTACCGCCGATTTTGGAATGGGTGGTTTACTCATGCACACCGACTTGTATCTTTGCAAAATATTGCGATTCATTATGCAGAGAAAAAGGATTGCTGAGTACCGAATTGATATAAACCTGATTATTTTAAGCTTAAAGCACTGAACCCTGCTCGACAATATTATGGCGAACTTAATTTGACCACACAATATTTTTCCCAGAACGCAAGAAACAAGTACAAAAAATTACTTTCGAATAACGCCAGAATTTCAGTTTTCACTTTCCGCTTTGAGCAAGTCGAGCCACTTTTGCATTCCCATCTCCAAACTCCTATTAAATGTTTTCTTGAACAAGCTGGCCAATAGGCCCTCCATGCTTTCTTCCACTTCCACTTTCGTTTGCCCATTCTCGATCGTAAGTTTCCAATTGTGGATGGCCAAGATTCCTACCGATTTTCCTGTCCAGCCGATGTGATTGAATCGATCAATTGTTTGGAGGGTAGAATGAATCTTCGCACCGCCCGATTGCCAGTCGAAGGTTGTTGCGGGCTGCAATGGCCCATTTTGTGTTGCCTTTGCAATGTCGGTTTGCCAGCTTGGCCAACGGTCGATGCTGGTCAGGATCGTCCAGACTTTTTCGGGCGCGGAATTGATTAAAACGGTCTTACGGCATTTCACGGGGGCTTTGTCGTTGATACTTTTCATTTTCCAAACGGTTTTTAAGCAAACGAGCTTGTAGAAATATTTCCAAGCTTATTGCAGTGAATAGAATTGATTTTGCAAACATCGTCGTCTATCTTGACAACGACACAAAGGTCTGCATAAAATCAACTCTTCCCCTTGACATAAATCAAGAAGTTTAGCCTGCCGTTTTTTTTCGTAGCCTGCTCAATGTTTCGGGTGCCATACCGAGCATCGAAGCCAGGTAGTGCAGCGGCACCTGATTGAACAGTTCCTTGTTGAAATTGAAAAGCTGGTTGTACCGTTCTTCGGCAGTCATCGAAAGCAGTGTCACCACCCGGTCTTCGAGAACCGTAAAACACTTTGCGATGAGTAGTTTTTCCAATTCATCCCACCGGGGAATAGCTTGCCGTATTTGTTTGTAGTTTTTGTCGTCCAGGATATAAATCTCGCAATCCGTCAATGCCTGGACATTCCAGCGCGAAGGCTGGTGAAAGAGGAAACTCGATAAGTCTGCAGTGAAATATCCTTTGGTCGAAATCCATTTGGTGACGTCCTTGTCACCGACATGTACATATTCCCGGACTATACCCTCCTGAACAAAGCCAAGGCGGTCGGAATGCCTGCCCGCTTTGAGAAAATAAGCTCCCTTTTGAAAAGACTCAAGCCGGAAAAACGAACTGATTTTGGCCAGATCG
>MKRS01000334.1 GCA_001897035.1 Bacteroidales bacterium 45-6 | reverse complement strand
AAGGTCATACACCTCTTACTATTGATATAAGGGATAATATTGCGCAATGGGCAGCAGTAAAAGCAATTTACACGAATATAGATGCAAAAGCAGAAGGCAGAAACTATACCGGCGCTTCAGCTAAGATCAATTATACAACAGCAGCACCAGCCAACAATCTTTGTGAGATAAGAGTAACACATGATGCCGGCAATTTTTATTTTTTCGTAAAAGCAGACAAGCCCTTTGTGAATACAGGCAATAACAGCCTTCAATTATTGATAGGCAAAAACGACCTGTCAGTAGCAGGATGGCAGGGATATGAATATGTGGTAGAACCTGATATACAAACAGGCAAGTGTATGATGTACCAGTTGAACAAGGAAAGGAAAAAATTAAAAACAGGCGAAGGCGCCTGTATGCTGGAGAGAAATATATTACAGCTGCGCATTCCCCGCAAATCAATTGCCGCAGATAATAATACAAAACAACTCTATTTTAAAGTAGCAGACGGTATTGCAAAGCCTGATGATATTATGGAGTATTATATAAGCGGTAGTGCCATGCCTGTGGGAAGACTCAGCTACCTGTACCGTATGAATAAATAAAAGATGAATTGCCGTATGAAAAAAGTATTCGCTTTATTTAAAACAGCGTTCTTCGCTGTATCCTTCTCATTTATATTACAGCAATGCGTACCGGGTAAAGGCAGCAGCCTGCAGGTAAATACACTTACCGTAGAAGGCAGGGACACACTTCTGGGCTCAGATATACTGCAACCACGGTTCAGCTGGAAAATCGAATCCGGCAAACAAGATGTAAAACAAATAGCTTACCAGGTTTGGGTATCAGGCAATAGCGATGCATTAAGCAAAAATGAAGGAGAGATATGGAATAGCGGCAAGATAGCGTCAGATTCTTCTCTGAATATAGTATACAAAGGCAAACCATTGCAAGCCTTTCAATCATATTACTGGAAAGTAAAAATCTGGGACAATCATGGAGAGGAAGCTGAAAGTGAAACAGCTTACTGGAGCATAGGTATGTTGCAACCTTCAGACTGGCAGGCTAAATGGATTGGGCTAAATGCGTTTAATAAAAATGACCAGCCTGATAGTACCTTAACAAGACTCGCGGCAAGATACCTGCGTAAAGAATTTTCTGCAGATAAAAAAATTACAGCAGCTACTGCTTATATCAGCGGCATGGGTTTATATGAGCTCTATCTTAACGGAGAAAAAGTGGGTATTGATGTTTTATCTCCAACCGTATCTGAGTACAATAAAAAAATATTTTATAACACCTACAACATCACCAAACAGTTGCAGCAAGGCGTCAATGCAATGGGGGTGATATTGGGTAATGGCCGTTTTTTTGCCGTTCGCAACTATCATGGTAAACCGAACCCCTTAACACAAATAGCACAGGCACAGTATGGATTGCCACAGGTTTTGTTACAACTGCGCATTCAATATGCAGATGGTTCTGTTGCCTGGATTAATTCGGATGAAAGCTGGAAAGTAACAGACAACGGCCCTATACTCGCAAACAACGAATTTGACGGGGAAGAATATGATGCTACTAAAGAATTGACGGGATGGAATAAAACAGGTTATAATGACCAGGAATGGAAAGTTGCAGACCTGATGTCGCCGGG
>MKRS01000333.1 GCA_001897035.1 Bacteroidales bacterium 45-6 | reverse complement strand
CAACTTGCCGCTCAGGTCTAACACCTGCACTTTTTCCGATTTCGGGAAATTGATGTAGTCTGTGGTTGGGTTGGGATAAATTGAAAAGCCAGTAGAGGTTTCGGGTGACAATCCTGTAGTCGCTAATAAACTGGTATGCGACAGTTGGATGTCATCTATGTAATATACATCGTTTGCTTTAGTTCCACCAGACAAATCTGCATCAAAAGTTATTCCAAGAATATTATAATATCCCCAATAATTGCCAGCAGAAGAACCATAGCTAATATCGCTATTGTTAAATTCTATAGTCACCCATTGACCAGTAGTCGTGATGCTTTGGGTTTTCGTTTTAAAACTTGGATAATATCCATTATTTTCAAAATCTATACTTATGCTTACTGGCTTGCTCACCCATACTTTTAGACTGAAATATGGCTTGGTTACAAAATCAAAATTTAGAAGAGTTGCTTTTCCAATGGTATCAGTACGAACCAATCCATTCGCACCGCCATTAGCAGTGTATTTTCCTACATTTGCAGATGTGTTGATCCCTGTAAGGTCTGGATTAGCTACTTTGGTTATTGATGCGTTTGGCCAAGTTCCATTCCATGTTGTTACCCAAGTCTGATTTGCATTTGTTGCGTCAAAATCAAAAAGCATAACGCTTTGCGCATTCGCCACACTTAACATACCTATGATGCCAAGAACTAAAAATGTAATCTTTTTCATAAAATTTGGTTTTTAATAAATTAACCCATCTATATACATTAATGTACTAAAATGAATATATGAACATACATTAGTATTATATATTATAAGGATTAAATAAAAATCCACCTATCTGCTAATAGGTGGATCTAATTAGTACTGTTAGGCAACTATGTATTTATATACAGTTTCAATTAATAACTTGAGCTCTGGCCGGTACTCGATACAAATTAGCCACCAATTTGCTCGTTCATAGAACATCCAAACATAAATAATTACTTTCATATTTTTTGGTTTTAGTATGAAAGCGTGGTAATACTATTTATGCCAATTATTGTATTATAATAGTGGATGATAAACGAAATGTTTAAGTTAATAAGTTGAAATAATATATAACAATCCTTATCTAATGACAAATGGGCAGTCCTTAATTACAAAGACTGCCCATTTTTATGTATTATGTATAGATTTACTTAATTACAATATTATGTTCTTTGCAATACAAAATAATATCAAGCAATTCTTTCTGTTTGTTGTAATTAGCCAAGATATCCTTAGGTACTGTATATGTAATATGCCATGCTTGGTTAGGTTCAAAACGTGAATTAGCATAATAGTAGGACTTTAATTTCCGAGTATCTGATTTATTATGCTTATTAGTAACTGTTATGCCATCATTTTTATATGTTGTACGTAAACTTATAATATCAGACTCTACTAAAACTGCTTTAATATCAAAATCCTTCACATTACTAATCCCTAAACTATTCATAATCATATTGCTCAAGGTTAAATCTGCATCCTTTGTCTTTTTTATATACTTGCATAAAAAGGCATAAAATGTATATTCTGTGCTATATTCACCATCTGTAAGTAGTTTAGCATACAATGTATTCGTATCGACTATTGAATCTGCTAAACTTTGGTATTTTGTCTTGATATGTACAATTGAATCTTGCATAGCCTGTTCTTTAGCTTCTTTTATTGAATCTAATCTTTCATCCTCTTCAAGTTCTATGGAATATGATATAGAATCTTGTATTGCTTGCTCTTTCTTATTCATAGCCTCTTCTTTAGTATATACACGTATGCCATTTAAGTATTTGCCTTCAAATATTTCTTTATCTTTGTTTGTCCAAACATATACTGTATCATTAGCATTGTATTTTTCATTGTAACCGGCCATGTCATACCAAAATCTGCCATTAGATAATTTTCCTGCATACTGATCCATAGTACCAGTAGCATAGTTATACTCTCTATGTGTCAATATATGACCATCTTTAGTCCAAGTTTTGTCAATGATTAATGAACGTATTGTATGATTATCGTTATATGCGTAGACTTTTAAGCTTATTATTTGTCCCTTATACATCATAGCATCTCTTTGAATAACACCTGTTTCGGTGTCATAGTCAATACTTCTGCCATGTTCAACCCCATTAGACCAGTTACTTTCATGAATAAGTCTGCCCTGACTATTCCAGTTTTTATATAGTCCTTGACGATTACCTTGTACATTTACTTGATATTGTTCAGTAATCCTCCCACGGTAGTCCTTATTAGTAATAGTACGTTGTGCCAGTACTTGTAATGGCAACATAAATAGGCAAGCTATGCCTGTAATAAATCTTAATTTCATATGCATCTAATTATGAACACTTAGTCAATATGAAACATAAGGCTATAATAATCAAAACAGAACTAACAAGCCAAACTATTAGCTTTCTTCTTTTTTCTTCAAATATAGCCCAGTCACGCTTTTTATTAGTAAAATAGCCTATCATTGGACTTTTAGGGTCTATAGTATCAAGTATAGCCAATCCGGTATCAAATTTTGATTTTGCTACACTTATATTCTTATTTGATTCTTTAAGCCATAAATCTACACAGGTTGACAATGTTGTTAATTCTTTAATTACTGCATTTTTATTATCAGCACTGAATTCAATACTTATAATATTGTCTAATAATTTAGCGTTCTGTTCATATGCTAATGTTTTTCGTTTTTCTCTTTCAATAGCAATATAGTCAACTCCTGTCTGGTTTGCAGATCGGTTTCTATTTGTGTCATCTCTAAAACCAATTCTATTGTCATCTGCATACCTGCCATACAAACTGTTGCCAATTGCATTTCCGGTTTTCCTGCCAAATGCATTTTGTACATTGTTTAAAAATCCCATAATAAATTAGGTTTGCTTTCTAAGTCTCGAAGAAAAGTTATATACAAAGGAAGGCGTGAGACTATTAGACTTATATCAATGATAGGTTCTGGACGACCCCGTATGAATATAAGAAAAATAGCTCACGCCCTTGGTCGTTATATGTAGTTATACACATGCAAACCAAAGGAGAACATTTTTCACTATTTCCTCATACGGATTGAATTGTCCAGATTCATCATTGAGAAAAAGCACTAAACGCTTCCTATAATTATGTTGTCCCAAGGGACATTACAAATATACTAAACATTATTAAATTGAACTTATGTATAAGCTAAATCATGATATTTTATCCGCTTATGACTTGACATTATAAACTCAGTAAATTTTTCTGTATCACCTATATGCCTTGCATTATACCTATATGAAAATTCATAGCAATAGAATTGTAAATATTTTCTACTAACTACATGATATATACTTCTTATCCCTCGTTTCAACTGTGACCAGAAGCCTTCAATTCCATTAGTATGAAAACCCTCTTTATTCTTATAGCTACCCTTTTTATGATATACTACCTGGTGTACATATTCAGGTGATATGCCATGATAACCTTTCCATCCATCTGTTACAACAGTAGAACCTGGCTTAATTAGACTGTAAATTATTGTTTTCAGTGTTATACTATTTGTATTAGGCGTAACTACAGCATAAGCTCTATCTTTAGTCAATAGGCCAACAACAGGAATCTTTTGTTTAAGGCTTCGTCCTTGATTTTGCCAAATACGCCCCTTTGGTTTACCACCTATATAAGTTTCATCTATTTGTACCTCGCCATCAAATTTATTACCTAAAATTACATCAATATCGTTAAGATTATGCCTTATTTTAGTAAGCATTAACCAAGCAGTCTTTTGCGTAACTCCGATATCTTTAGATAACTGAATTGAACTTATGCCTTTCTTATGTGATAGAAATACATATATTGCATAGAACCATTTAGCTAAAGGTACATTGCTGCCCTCAAACATAGTTCCAATGGTTACAGTAAACCTCCTTTTGCATTCTCTACATTTATAGAGTCCATTAAAGTCACCATTATTCTTTAATTTATAATGCTTAACCGATTCGCAATTGCAATGAGGACACTTTGGAATGCCTTGCCACCTAAGTCCCTCTAAATATTCTCTGCATGATGTTTTATCATGCAAATTTTTTAGTAGGTCTATAAGTGACTTTAATTTCATATTACCCTGTTTCGTTAAAAGATGGATAATACATAATCGGTCTTCCCATATTTAGTGTATTTGTATTATATAAATATAATCAAAATATTTTAACTGATTAAATATTAGTTACTTAAAGTGCTTATATCGATAAAAACATTTAATCATTAATTAAGATTAAAAATTGTCAAATATTTAGATATGAGAAAGTTGCCTTGATAGAAAAATCAAGGAAATATTGATAGAATACGAATTAAAGAATGATTATTGATGGAAGGTGATATCGAAAAATCTGAATATGGCGATGGTTGGACAAAGAAAATTATCGACAATAAAAGTGTGCATATTAACGAAGAATTCGGCCTTGAGGTTAAAGAACTTACTATGACAGATGAGGAAATAAACAAAACATTTTATTCAAATAAAAGCAATTAGCCAACATTAACCTCATTGCTTTTGATTTTGTTATTTTCTAAAATGAATTCAAAATAAATTTTGTCCAGGTTAACTTTCTTTCTGTTAAATTCTACAATATTGCATGATTTTCCGCTTACTATAGACTGTGTAAAGTTAAATGGTATCGTTCTGAATTCTGGATTGATAGGCACTATAAGTATGTTTCTGACTCTTGCATCGAACCCATAATTAGTAAATTCAAATAACAATTTCACAGAGTTCTTTATCTCTGAATCTTCGTATGTACTTATAATTGATGACTCATCTACAGTTACATGTATATCAATAGTACTTGCCTTAGAATTTGTAGTCATATTTACTGTAATTATCTAAGGCAAATATATAACAAATAACCTAATTAACAAATTTAGTACACTAATGTATATAGATGGGTAAATTTAATATACAGCCCTTATTACAATTGATTTACATTTATTTTTGGGTAATCCCCTTCAAGTTATCCGTTCTGAATGGTACGGCAGGTAACCCTTCTGAATTAATCAAATTGCACACCGGATTATCCGCCCAGGCATAGCGGACGGCCACCGGATTGGCTACCTTGTCGGAAGAAACTACCACCTGATCGCCTTTTATGGTTGCTTTTGCCCAATAAAACTTCTTATCATCGCCAGCTATTGCAAAGCCTGCAACATCTTTTCCATCAGAGGTTTTCAATCCGCTTCCTACATTCGAAAAGCGGATGAACACTTCCCCACCATTGATACTGAAACTTTTAAGCATCGGACCGCTTGCAATCACATTTTGATTGTAAACCTGTTTTTCGGCAATCAAAGCCAATCGGCGACCGACTTCCTGTTTATTCACCGGGTGAATGTTATCTGCATCCCCCACATCGATGGTACATGCCATACCTGTGTTGGGTTGCGACAAAGTCATGGTTTGCGCTTCGCGGAGTTCTGCCCACTCACTTTCAACAGGCTGAGGTTGTACTTTCTTATAATTTGGCAACTGAACAAATAAAAAAGGCAAATCATCTTGTCCCCAACGTGTTCTCCAATCGGAAATCATCATCGGAAACAGTTTCCGGTAATTATATGCTGCTGAGTCGTTCGCCTCTCCCTGATACCAGAGGAAACCTTTTATTCCGAACGGTATAAGTGGGTGAATCATAGAATTGTACAACACGGTAGGATAATACTGATAATTGAAGATTTTAGGAAATGCTGGCTCAAGATTTTGTTGATACTTCCAGCTTCCAGCCAAAGAGAGTTTAGAATTTCCATCTGTCAGATACAGATCTTGCGCCGGCGGATTTATTCCTCCTCCACCCCACATCATAGCTATCCTGAGGGCAATGGTATTCTCTCCTTTCTTTACAATAGCGGCCGGAATAGTATAAGAATGGTTCGGACTGCTATTCCAGACAGACCTACATATTTCCACTCCATTAAAATAAAGCGAATAGTTCATCTCAGGATGCCCTATATTCAGCGTCAGGTCTTTTCCGGCAAAGGCATCGGACAACACTACCTTCTTCCTCATCCACATTATTCCTTCATAAGCCCCAATCCCGAAATCTTTAATCAGTCGGGGCATTTCTACAGATGGCCAGGCTGAATAATCGTATTCTGTTGACGGAATAATTTTATCGCTATTATTTTGAGGATGATATACAATATCCCAAATGCGAACCCACCCCAAACTATCCTGTACAAAATGGTTCGGAGTAAGCGTATCGTTGCTCAGTGTTCTCGCCCGTGTGATGGGCGATGAAAGTAATTTTTCCCGACTTGTCCACGCTTCTACCGGAGTGCCTCCCCGTGAAGGTTGAACAATTCCTATTGGCACGTTTTGATCCAGATGTATCTTTCGGGCAAAATAATAAGCCACAGCCGAAAAATTCTTTACATTTGTTGGATCACACACTTTCCATTTTCCCGAGAGAATATCATTTTGAGGTGTCAATTTCACATCCTGAGCTACAACAAGAAAGCGCATCTGAGGATAATTGGCTTTTGCGATCTCGTTTGCTGCATCCTTTGCCTGTTTGACAGACAAGTCCATGTTCGATTGCCCCGAAGCTATCCAGACATCGCCAATCAGAATACCTTTGTACTGAATCTTTGCCTGTTTCCCTGCTTCTGAAATCGTGAGTGTATAGGGTCCGCCCGCTTTGAATTTTGGAAGACGAACCATCCATTTTCCAGTCTCATTAGTTTTTACTTTTACGACACTGCTGCCCAGTTGTGCAACTATTAGCGATCCGGGTGCCGCTGTTCCCCAAACAGGAATGCGAATATTGCGTTGCAACACCATGCTATCACCAAAAACTTTTGGCAAGGTTGTTTGCGCTGATGCAAACACTGCAAAGAAACAAAGTACAATACTTAAAATATTTTTTTTCATGGTAGCTGTCTCTTATTTTTTTTCAAACCGGGCGGCCCAGCCGCCTCCTGGAGCTAACTGAATGACAAGCTTATCTTTATTGGTTAATATCTTTTCCTCGCATTTGTAGTCAGTTGCATCGCGATCGGCATTGATACCATCGTTGAATATTACGGCTTTGTATTTTCCTTCGGGAAGAAACGACAAATCGACCGTCAACGTGCGAGCATCCCAGTTGGTCAACGCCCCTACAAACCAATTGTTATTTTTGGAACGAGCTGTAACAATATATTCCGACACTTTGGCATCCAGAATAACCGTACGATCTGTGACAGTAGGAATTTTAGCTATAAAGTGTGTACATTCGGATTCCCTGCAGTAGGCAGTCGGATTGTCACACAACATTTGCAATGGAGCTTCAAACACCACATACATCGCCATTTGATGCACACGTGTTCCCTGGCTCATGGGCATTGAATTTGATGGCTGGAAATTATCTCTTGTAGCATTCCGCATTGCTCCCGGAGTATAATCCATCGGGCCAGCCATCATTCGGATAAACGGAAGGGTAACATCGTAAGGAGGCATATTGTCTCGTGCCCATTTTACATTTTCCAATCCTTTTACACCTTCGAAATTCACCACGTTGGGCCATGTTTTTTGAATACCCGATGGTTTCATGCCATGATAATCGAGCAGCATCTTGTTTTTAGCAGCAATTTCAGCTAAGTCGTAGCACGAGCGCATCGATTTTTGATCGTCACGGTCAAAGAAGTCCACTTTAAAGCCCTTTACGCCGATTGCCGCATATTTTGCAAAGGCTTGTTCTTTTACCTTATCCAGATCGTGCCAGGCCGTCCAAAGGATAATTCCTACGTTTTTAGTTTTGGCATAACCGAGTATCTCCTTGAGGTCTATTTCATCCGAAGACGTTAAGATATCGCGGCCTTTATACCAACCTTCATCAAGCACCACATATTCTAGACCGTACTCTGAAGCAAAGTCGATGTAATATTTGTAAGTCGGGGTATTAATTCCTGCTCTGAAGTCAACGTGAGTGATATTCCAGTTGTTCCACCAGTCCCAGGCCACCTTTCCGGGCTTGATCCATGAGGCATCCGCAATGCGCGAAGGAGCTGCCAGCCGTTGTACCATATCGTTATCGGCCAATTCTTTGTCATTCTTGCTAATAAATACAATACGCCAAGGAAATTCACGCGATTTCGTAGTTTTGGCAATAAAATCAGCCCGTTTGCTAACCCAGAAATTCAAATTCTCATAGCCACCAACTCTTTCATTTACGGGACATTTTGGAAAAACACCTTTAAACCCTTGTTTTGTTTGTTTATTCAGGCCAAGGTACATTCCGGGATAATCTTCCAGATCTGTCTCCATCAGAAGTGCTTTCTTTTGGTTACCCAAATCGACTAACAATGGGAGAATAGCCAACGAATCGGAGTGGAATTGCGAGATATTTGTCTGATCGTAAATAATTTCAAATGGAGTTTGAAATTTATCGCCTTCACGTGGGTCGCGCACGTAAGGAATCCAGGCTTTATGATCGGCATTGAGATTAAAGTTAGCCTCTTCGTCGGCAATCGTAATCCCGCCTTTTTTTGTAGAAAAAAAACGATAGGCAATGCCATCGTTGTAGGCTCTGAAAATCAATCCATAATCGCCTTTGAAGTTGATCGTGATCTGATTGTAATTGTCCCGGATCTCTTTTTTGCGGTAATTAATAGCAGGCAGGACGTTGTTCGCTGTTTCTTTTTGAATGGATTCAATCTGAGGATTCTTGCCAAGCACCGTGCCGTCTGCCAAGTGCAAGGATATGGCGGAAGGAGTTAGCAAGGTTTCGCTAGCATTTGTCAGCGACCATTGTATGCTGCTTTCCACTTCCAATTGCAGTACCGTTTGGTTGTCAGGAGATGAAACAATGTATTTCGACTGCCTTGATGCCGAAAAACAATTCATTGCCATAAGAAAAACCGGGAGTAGCAGTAAACGGGGGTTGTTTTTTTTCATTTTGGAATAATATTTAAAATTTCTGAAAATCAAAATATTACAGGTGTATCATAGTATTTCAATTTATCATACAAAAGTAAAAAGACAAAAACAAACACACAGCACGGTTTTGTATCATATATAGGCAGAGAATGTCGCCTAAATTTAGAAAAGGTCTGTGAAATCATTTTCCGAAAGCACATCCAAAGCAAATAGGGCAGGCATCTTTTATAAGTAATGCCTGCCCTACCGGTATCTAATCTCTGTAATTTGGAAACTTATTCCACGCTTATTTTCTTCGTCAGGCTGATACTTCCCGACGAGTTGCCGACTTTCAGCACGAAATCGCCGGCTTCCACATTCCAGCCTTTGGCTTTTTCGTCGTAAAAAGCGAGGTCGGAAACTTTCACGGTCAG
Organism: Bacteroidales bacterium 45-6; assembly: GCA_001897035.1. GTDB lineage: Bacteria > Bacteroidota > Bacteroidia > Bacteroidales > Dysgonomonadaceae > UBA1309. The sequence continues at coordinate 994 of MKRS01000333.1, read as the reverse complement.
CTCCACTATTTTAGTTTCTCCCGGTTGCAGGAATACCTTTTCGAAGGCCTTCAGCTCTTTTTCGGGGCGAAGGACGGAGCATACAGGGTCGCTCACGTAAAGTTGTGCCACTTCAGCTCCAAAACGGGATCCAGTGTTTTTCACGGCAAATTTCAAATGGATCACGTCTCCTTTCTGATAAGTCTCTTTGTCGGTAGAAAGCTGGCCTAACTCAAAATGGGTGTAAGAAAGCCCGTATCCAAACGGATATTGCGGGGCAATCTTTTTGGTGTCGAACCAACGGTAGCCGACCAAAATATCCTCTTCGTAATTTACGTGTTCGTTTCGTCCCGGAAAATTGCCAAGCGCATGGGCTGGCGATTGTTCGAGCGAAACAGGCAAGGTAAACGGCAATTTGCCCGAAGGATTTACTTTGCCGCTAAGTAAATCGGCTACTGCGTTTCCAGCTTCCATGCCGCCGTACCAAGCCCATAAAATGGACGGCACACGGTTCGAAATTCCCGCAAGTTCCAATGGTGAACCCGCAATAATCACCACTACTGTGTTGGGGTTTGCTTTGGCAACTTCCGCAATCAGGGTTTCCTGTCCGTATGGCAGGCGTATATGTTGCCTATCGAACGATTCGCTGTCGAAATCGTGGTTCAGTCCTCCAAATACAATGGCAACATCCGATTTTTTGGCTACCGCCACGGCTTCGTCGATCAGTTTCCAGTCGATGCTGTCGGTATTGGACTGGCCCTTGTTGTCCCCTTCATAGAATGACGATTGCTTCTTGTACCCTTGCGCCAAATTGATGGTCACACTTTTACCAAATTTCTTTTGAATGGCCTCGAGCGGAGTCACTTCGTACAAGGTTTTTATTTCGGAACTCAAGCCCCCGCCGCAATGCTTGCGGGTGGCATTGTCTCCGATCACAGCCACTGATTTAATCTTGCTAAAATCGATGGGAAGCGCATTGCCATTATTTTGCAGCAAAACCGCCGCCTCTGCAGCC
>MKRS01000332.1 GCA_001897035.1 Bacteroidales bacterium 45-6 | reverse complement strand
TCCCAAGCTCAGGGTATCCTTGCGGGCATAGAAATTGTCGAGGGCGGCCTTCGCTTTCGGGTTGTAGAGGAATCCTCCCGCCCATCCTTTGGCCGAACCCAACACGTCTGAATTGGAGAATCCGCCGCAGAAGACAATCAGGTTGACATCTTCCAATGTTTCACGTCCGGAAGCCAAGTCGGTCATGTGCACGTCTTTCACATCGAAGCCGGCAAGATAGAGCGAATATGCCATTTCGCGTTCGCCATTTGTCCCTTTTTCACGGATAATAGCGGCACGGATGCCGGATTGTTCCTTTCTGTCGGGAGTGATGCCGTATTGTTCGAAACGGCCGCTGAAAGCGGGGCTGAACTTGAATTGAAGGGGTTGTTTCTTGTAATTTTCGAAACGAGCTTTGGCACACGCTTCGCCGCTTTGCTTGCGGTCGAGCAGATAAGACGATTCGAACCAGATGTCGCGCAATTCGTCGATGTTGTATCTTTTGGCAAAATCGCCTTTCGAAATCAGCAATTCGCGTTCCTCGATCGGACGTGCCACAATGGCAAAGCCGAGGCCGAAGTCTTCGAGGATTTTTTCCACCAAATGATGGTGTTTCACCTGAATGAGAATACCCGGATTTTCTGCGAAGAGGATCTTAATCAGGTCTTCGTGGCGAATCTTGTCGAGGCGGCAATCCAAGCCCCCCTGTGGATTGGAGAAACACATTTCCAACATGGCGGTAACCATCCCTCCCGCAGAAATATCGTGACCAGCTAAGATCAAGCCCCGCTCGATCAATTCCTGAACGGCATTGAAGGCATTCTTGAAATATTCGGAGTCGGTGACAGTCGGCGTTTCTTCACCCAGCTTGTTCAATGTCTGGTTGAAAGCCGAACCTCCGAGCTTGAAGGTGTCGAACGAAAAGTCGATATAATACAGGTAAGTTCCTTTGATGTAAGCCATCGTGGGCGACACGATGCGGCGGATGTTTTTCACTTCGCCTGCGGCGGAAATAATCACCGTTCCGGGAGAGAACACCTTGTTGTCGCCGTATTTCTGAGTCATGGACAAGGAATCTTTTCCTGTCGGGATGTTGATGCCCAAGTCGCAAGCAAACTGCGAACAAGCTTCCACAGCTTTGTACAAGCGGGCATCTTCGCCCGGATTCTTGCAAGGCCACATCCAGTTGGCACTCAGCGAAACGCTTTCCAGACCGCCATCTAAAGGTGCAAACACCAAGTTGGTGAGCGATTCGGCAATGGCCAATATGGAACCGGCAGCCGGGTCAATCATGGCCGCTTGAGGAGCGTGACCGATGGATGTCGCAATCCCGGCACGTCCACGGTAGTCCAACGCCACGGCGCCAAGGTCGCTCAACGGCAATTGGATTTCTCCTTGAGTTTGTTGGCGAGCCACTTTTCCAGTCACCGAGCGGTCCACCTTGTTGGTCAACCAGTCTTTGCAGGCTACAGCTTCCAATTGCAAGACATTTTTCAAGTATTCATCAAACTTGCTGATGTCGTAGTCCGGATTTGCGTATTCTTCGTCTATTGTATTGTCGGTAATCACCGTGCGGGGAGTTTTTCCGAAGAAATCATCCAATTCCAGATCGATCGGTTTTTTACCATCGGCTTGTGTGAATACAAACTTCATGTCGTCTGTTGTCTGTCCCACGGTGTACATCGGTGAGCGTTCCCGCTCAGCAATGTGTTGGATATATTCGTTAGATTTTTCACCCACCAACAATCCCATCCGTTCTTGGCTTTCGTTTCCAATAATTTCCTTGGCGGAAAGCGTTTGATCGCCGATAGGCAATTTGTCAATTTCGATCACACCGCCCGTTTTTTCCACCAATTCGGAGAAGCAGTTCAAGTGACCGCCTGCACCGTGGTCGTGGATCGACACAATGGGGTTTTCGTCCGACTCGGCCAGTGCACGGATCACGTTTGCCACCCGCTTTTGCATTTCGGGATTGGCACGTTGCACGGCATTCAGCTCGATGCCACTTGCATATTGTCCTGTTTCCACAGAAGAAACGGCACCACCGCCCATACCGATGCGGTAGTTGTCGCCACCGAGGAGCACCACTTTTTCGCCCGATTCAGGTTCGCCTTTTAGCGCATCGCGCTTGTTGCCGTAGCCCACGCCACCGGCCAGCATTATCACCTTGTCGAATGCGAATTTTTTCAGGTTTTCTTCGTGTTCGAAAGTTAAGAGCGAACCACAGATAAGCGGTTGGCCAAATTTGTTTCCGAAATCAGAAGCACCGTTCGATGCCTTGATGAGGATTTGTTCGGGAGTCTGATACAGCCAGGGGCGTTCTTCCATCCCGTTTTCCCACGAGCGACCCGCTTTGGTGCGAGGATACGAAGTCATATACACCGCTGTTCCTGCAATGGGAAGCGAAGCTTTTCCTCCGCCGAGACGGTCACGGATCTCGCCACCGCTACCGGTTGCTGCCCCATTGAAAGGCTCTACTGTGGTTGGAAAATTATGTGTTTCGGCTTTCAGGGAGATCACCGACTTGATTGTTTTTGTTTCGAAGAAATCGGGCTTGTCCTTGGCCGCAGGAGCAAACTGTTCTATTTCGGGGCCGCGGCTGAATGCCACGTTGTCCTTGTAAGCCGACACCAAACGGTTAGGGTTTGTTTCGGACGTTTTGCGGATGAGTTTGAAAAGCGAGCTTTCTTTTTCTTCGCCATCGATGATGTAAATTCCGTTGAATATCTTGTGGCGGCAGTGTTCCGAGTTCACTTGCGAGAACCCGAATACTTCGCTGTCAGTCAGTTTACGTCCCAATTTTTCGCTCAAGCCGTTCAAGTAGCTGATTTCGTCTTCGTTGAGAGCCAATCCCTCCTGTTGGTTGTAAGCGGCTATGTCGTTTATTTCGCGGATCGCATCGGGTTGCTTGTCGATGGTGAAAATCGCTTGGTCAAGCCCTTGATAGACATGCTGCAACATCGGGTCGAATGCAGGCGAAGTGCTTTCCGAACGGAAATATTCTTCGATGCGGACGATGCCCGCAAGGCTCATGTTCTGGGTGATTTCCACTGCATTGGTACTCCACGGAGTAATCATTTCGCGGCGCGGGCCAACGAATGTTCCTTCGATAGCAGCGGCTTCCACGAATGTGGCATTACTGAACAGCCAAGTCAATTTGGCGATGTCTTCGGATGTGAGAGGTTGGATTGTTTCAACAGCAAGAATGCTCTTTGAATCAGAGGAAAAGAATGAAATCATCGTTTTACCAATTAGCGATATTGTTATTTTTGGAAGGAAAAATGAGTGAATTTTTCCATCGCTCCTTATGGCACGCAAAGTTAATGAAAAGAATTGATTGAGGCAATTGGGGAAGTGGCAATATGCAGTTCTCCAAAGGAGGAATTCTTATTTTTTTCCTTTCCGTCTTTGCGTGGAACTGCATTGTTTTCACGCAGGAGGAAACGGCGGTTTAGGCTTGTGGATTTGCCATTCGTTTGCTACATAAAAGCAACAATATTTTTCGTAGCTTTGTAAAACTCATTCAATCCTCCTCACGAAATGGATATTTGGGACAAACAAAAACGGTCGGAGGTGATGTCCAAAATCCGGTCGAAGAACACGAAGCCAGAGGTGAAGCTTCGCAAGGCTCTCTTTGCTCAAGGTTTTCGCTACCGCATCAACGATAAAAAGATCGCCGGATCGCCCGACATTGTTTTCCCAAAATACAAAACCGTCATATTTGTACAAGGATGTTTCTGGCACGGACACGAAAACTGCAAACTATCGCACCTCCCGAAATCGAACGTGGAATTTTGGAGAAGCAAGATGGAGAGAAATAAGAAGCGCGACAAGCAGATCAAATACCAATTGATTGTTTCCGGTTGGAAAGTGATTGAAGTGTGGGAATGCGAAATAAAGACGAAACTGAGGCTCAAGCGCACGGTGGATAAAATCGCAAGTTGGCTCAGAGGGTTGGATAAACCACCCACAAAGCGCCGTGTGCATGTGCAACTCTACGACGAATTTGAAGACGATGTGAAAATTGTGGCGGAGGATGAAATTGCCTACCCAAAGCTGAAGCAATGAAGCTTCTCCCGTTGGATTTTCCTACATTTGCAGAAAAAATAGTGGAATGACAGCCTTTTACCAATTCAGAAAAGCAAACCAATCGGATGTCGAAGCCATCTGGCGAATCCTCCGGCAGGCCATCGAACGCCGCCGACAGGACGGGAGCCACCAGTGGCAAGACGGGTACCCTAACCCGGAAGTGATTGAAAAAGATATTCTGAGAGGTCATGGATATGTATTGCTTGATGAGGATAGGCTGGTAGCATATACGGCCATCATGACCAACAACGAACCAGCTTACGACACGATTGACGGCAAATGGCTTACCGCAGGAACCGACTTTCTGGTGCTGCACCGCATCGCTGTTGAGAACAACTACCTCGGACAAGGGATTGCCAAACGGATATTTGGCGAGGCGGAGAAAATAGCTTGCAGCATGGGCATTGCCAGCATTCGTGTGGACACCAATTTCGATAATCAAGCCATGCTTCACGTGGTAGCTAAATTAGGCTACGCATATTGTGGGGAAGTTATTTTAAGAGGGGGGGCACGAAAAGCCTTTGAAAAGGTTTTATCTTGTCAAAAACAGAGTAGTACAGTTTAATTTTCACTAAAATAAAAACAAATATCCCGATTTGTTCCTTATTTTTAGACAATCAATATCTCTTGCGAATTTGTAAGGGGTGAACAAAGAATAATCTTATGAGAAAAGACCGCATACTTTGGGCTGACGACGAAGTAGATTTGCTTCGGCCTCACATCTTGTTTTTAGAAGAAAAAGGATACGAAATAGTGACCGTCAACAGTGGACAGGACGCCATCGAGGCTTGCGAATCGGAGGACTTTGACCTGATATTTTTGGACGAAAACATGCCGGGGCTCACCGGCCTGCAGACTTTGTCGCAGATAAAATCGACGGATCCGAATATCCCCGTCATCATGATTACCAAAAGTGAGGACGAGGGGATCATGACACATGCTATCGGGAAGAAAATAGCCGACTACCTCATCAAGCCGGTGAATCCGAACCAGATTCTGCTGTCCATCAAAAAAAACCTGCACAAGCGGAACATCATCTCGGAAGTCACCTTGGAGGGTTACCGGGAGGAATACAACCGCATTTCGGGACAAATCTCGATGGCATCCTCTCCGGAAGATTGGGTGGAGGTGTATCGCAAAATTTCGTATTGGGACATTGAGCTGAATGCCGCACAAAGCCCCTTACTGGACTTGCTCCACTCACAAAAGCAGGAGGCCAACCAAATGTTCTCGAAATATATCAAGAGGAACTACGAGGACTGGATGGAACATCCCGACGAACGGCCACTTATGAGCCACGAATTGTTCAAGAAAAAGGTGTTCCCCCTGCTCGACGAAGGCGAAAAGGTGTTTTTTGTGTTGGTGGACAATTTCCGCCTCGACCAATGGTGGGTCATCAAGGACTTGCTGTCCGAAACCTTCAATATCAACGAAGAACTTTACTACAGCATCCTGCCCACTGCCACGCAGTACGCCCGCAACGCTATTTTCTCGGGCTTGCTTCCCAGTCAGATCGCCAAAATGTTTCCCGAATTATGGGTGGACGAAGACGAGGAGGAAGGGAAAAACCTCAACGAAGAACCCTTGATCCGGACTCAGATTGAACGGTTTCGCAAAAAATATACTTTTTCCTATAATAAACTGTTGTCTTCCAATGCCGGTGATAAATTGCTCCAGAATTTCAATTCCTTGATGGCCAATCAGCTCAACGTGCTGGTCATCAATTTTGTGGACATGCTTTCTCATGCTCGCACCGATTCGAAAATGATTCGGGAACTTGCCGGAAACGAAGCTGCGTATCGCTCGTTGACTCGCTCCTGGTTCGAGCATTCGGGCACGATTGATCTCCTGAAGCGGATGGCCGACAAAGGCTACAAGGTGGTCTTCACCACCGACCACGGCACTATCCAAGTGAACAACCCCATCAAGGTGATTGGCGACAAGGCGACCAACACCAACCTGCGCTATAAGGTGGGCAAGAATCTCAATTACGACTACAAAAAAGTATTCGAGATCAGCCATCCCGAACGCATCGGATTGCCTTCGCTCAATGTCAGTTCGAAGTATATTTTTGCCATGAACGGAGACTTCTTTGCCTATCCCAACAACTACAACCACTATGCCACCTACTACACCGGTACCTTCCAGCATGGCGGGATTTCCCTCGAAGAGATGGTGGTGCCGTTCATTACATTAAGCCCCAAATAGAAGAAATTTATGTTATAGAATCAGTTTAAGTCAAGAGAATTTTTTTAAAAAATACATTCATGGATCTAACAATAAAATCGCTCGACACCATCCACGAAACAGCCGAAGAATTTGTCCGCAAGATGGGTGACAACACGGTTTTTGCCTTTCACGGCAAGATGGGTGCCGGCAAAACCACCTTCATCAAAGCCATCTGCGAAAAATTAGGTGTGGAGGACACCATCAACAGCCCTACCTTCGCCATCGTCAACGAATACCGCTCTAATAGCGGCGAATTGGTCTATCACTTTGATTTCTACCGCATCAACAAGCAGGAAGAGGCCTTCGATCTCGGATACGAAGATTATTTCTACAGCGGAAGCCTCTGCTTTATCGAATGGCCCGAAAAAATAGAAGACTTGCTGCCGCACGATGTGGTGCATGTCACCCTTACGGAACAGGAAGATGGCTCAAGGCAAGTGGTTTGCGAATGAAGCATTCTTGAAAAAAATGCGTGATAAATTTGGAAGAACTAACTTTCTTGCATATCTTTGCAACCGAAGTTAAGAGGAGGAGGCAGTGCGCTTCCTCTTTTTCGTCATAATATAGGCAATATGATCGACAAGAATTTAATAAGAAACATAGTTGAATCCCAACTGGACGACACCAGTATATTCTTGGTGGATGCCATCGTCAAGCCGGGCAACGTTATTGTGGTGGAACTTGACAGCGAAAAAGGCATTAGCATCGACGATTGCGCCTCTTTGAGCCGCAAAATCGAAGCCTCCCTCAATCGCGACGAAGAAGATTTCGAACTCGAAGTGGGTTCCGCCGGAACTACTTCCCCTTTCAAGATACTGCGCCAATACCAAAAAAATATTGGCAACGAAGTGGAAGTGCTTTCCAAAGACGGGCGCAAGCTTTTCGGCATTCTGAAAGAAGCAAACGAAGCAAGCTTCACACTCACCATCACCAAAAAAGTGAAGCCGGAAGGGGCGAAACGCAAAATAGACGTGGAGGAAGACCTGGTTTTCGCCTACGACGAAGTGAAATATACGAAATATCAAATCAGATTCAAATAATAGACTGTTATGGCTAAGAAAGAAGTGATCAGCATGATCGATACCTTTTCGGAATTCAAAGAACTGAAAAACATTGATAGGACAACGATGATTAGCGTGCTCGAAGATTCGTTCCGCAATGTCATCGCTAAGATGTTCGGCACTGACGAAAACTACGACGTGATTATCAACCCCGACAAAGGAGACCTCGAAATATGGCGTAACCGCACCGTTGTGGAAGACAGCGAACTGGAAGACCCCAACTTGGAGGTGACTTTCTCCGAAGCTCGAAAAATAGACCCGGATGCCGAAATTGGAGAAGAGGTGACCGATCAGGTGTTTTTCGAAGACTTTGGCCGCCGTGCCATCCTCAACTTGCGCCAGACGCTTGCTTCCAAAATACTGGAACTTCAAAAAGACAGCCTCTATAATAAGTATAAAGAAAAAATCGGTGAAATTGCTTCTGGAGAAGTGTATCAGATATGGAAAAAGGAAATCCTTCTCTTGGACGATGAAAAAGAGGAACTTCTGTTGCCAAAGACCGAGCAGATCCCAAGCGACTTTTTCCGCAAGGGCGAACAGGTGCGCGCAGTAGTGGCCCGCGTTGAAAACAAAAACAACAACCCGAAGATCATCCTGTCAAGAACTTCGCCCGTTTTCCTCGAAAGATTATTCGAACTTGAAGTTCCTGAAATCAACGATGGGCTGATAACCATCAAAAACATTGCCCGTATCCCGGGCGAAAGGGCTAAGGTGGCCGTTGAGTCTTACGACGACCGGATCGACCCGGTAGGTGCCTGCGTGGGGATGAAAGGTTCACGTATCCACGGCATCGTGCGCGAACTCCGCAACGAAAACATCGATGTGATCAACTACACATCCAATATGTCGCTCTACATACAACGTGCCCTGAGCCCCGCCAAAATATCATCCATCCGTCTCACCGAAGAGGACAAGCGCGCAGAAGTGTTCTTGCGCCCCGAAGAAGTGTCGCTGGCCATCGGTAAGGGAGGTCTGAACATCCGTTTGGCAAGCATGTTGACGGGTTACACCATCGACGTTTACCGCGACATCGACGATGTGGACGAAGAGGATATTTATTTGGATGAATTCCGCGACGAAATAGACGAATGGGTCATCGAACAGTTGAAGAAAGTCGGATGCGTGACCGCCAAAAATGTGCTGGCCACAAGTCGTGAAAAATTGATTCAAGAGGCAGACCTCGAAGAAGACACCGTGGATGAAGTTCTGTCTATCTTACGGGCTGAATTTGAAGACAATGAATAAAACTTTTGGTAATTAATCGATTTCTTAATACTTTTGTACGTCATCCACGAAAAGGGGAGATGCACTAAAGTTGTGGCTTCGACCAGCATCACCTTAATTGCATAGAAATTTAAAGTAAAGTATGTCTATAAAATTAATAAAGATCTCCAAAGATTTAAACGTAGGAATTAGTAGTCTAATCGAATTCCTGCATAAAAAAGGTTTTACTACAGTCGAAGCAAATCCAAACACAAGAGTAGATGATGCGCAATACGATTTACTCTTGAAAGAATTCGGTAAAGACAAGCAGATCAAGCAAGAAACAGACCGCTACAAAGAGTTGCACACCCGCGACAAAAAGAAAGAGTCTGTTTCCATCGAAGGCTACGAAGAACCTGTGGCTGCTCCAAAAGCCAAGAAAGTTGAAGAAATAAAGACAGAAATTCCCCAAGATAGAATTCCTCATTTTCAGATCGTGGATAAGATCAACCTCGACGGAAACAAGCCTGCGAAAATCGTAGAGGAGAAACCCGTAGTGGAAGAAAAGGAACTACCCGAACCGGAAGTTGTTGCCCCAAAACCCGTCGTTGTTCAGGAAGAAGTGAAGCCTGAGCCGCAGGTGGAGCCACAACCACAACCTCCCGTTCAACACATAACGGAAGCAACTGTGGAAGTGTCTGCCCTGCCGGAACCAGAGCCAGAACCCATTCCAGAGAAAAAAAACGTTGTGGAGGAAAAGCCGGTTGAACAACCCAAAGAGATTGCAGCAATAAACCAACCAGAGGTGGTAGAAGAAAATAAGGTAGAAGTTGAAGATGAAATTTTCCGCCCGAACACCACAACCTTGAAAACAAACATTGTGGTGAAGGGAACGATTGACTTGAGTTCCATCAACGACAAGACTCGTCCTGCCAAAAAAACCAAGGCCGAAAAGAAAAAGGAACGCATGGAACGCACGCATGTGCAGGATCTAAAGAAAGTAAAAGAACCAGCTCCGGCATCCAACAATCTCAAGTTGCTCAAGAAAGACACCCTTGAGGAACAGAAAAAAGCAAAAATAGAAAGCCCTGAAGATGCAGCCAAAAAGAAAAGGAAACGCATTAAGAAGGAAAAAATAGACATCGAAAAAGGGGCTGCCAATTTCCCGCCAAAGGGAAAAGTAAGCCACAACTTGCGCAAGCCTACTCTTAAGACCAACGTCAGCGAAGAGGATGTGCAAAAGCAGGTGAAAGAAACTTTGGCAAGGCTCACCAGCAAAGGCGGAAAGAACAAAGGGGCCAAACACCGCCGCGACAAGAGGGACGCATTCACCCAACGCCAACAGGAAGAGCTTGAAATGCAGGAACAAGAAAGCCGTATTCTGAAAATTACGGAATTTGTTACTGCCAACGACTTGGCCAACATGATGAATGTCTCGGTTGTGCAAGTCATCTCCACTTGTATGAGCATCGGCATGATGGTATCTATCAACCAGCGCTTGGATGCCGAAACCATCAACATCGTAGCAGACGAATTCGGATTCAAGACACAATATGTTAGTGCCGAGGTGGTGGAAGCCATTGCCGAAGAAGAGGATGCCGAAGAAGATTTGGAACCAAGAGCTCCTATTGTCACCGTCATGGGACACGTGGACCACGGTAAAACTTCCTTGCTCGACAACATTCGCCAAACCAACGTGATCGCCGGTGAAGCCGGAGGTATCACACAGCACAT
>MKRS01000331.1 GCA_001897035.1 Bacteroidales bacterium 45-6 | reverse complement strand
TTTAATTTAGATTGGTTCATTAGTAATAATGTTTCTCTGTGTATATGTAATTCATTATCGTAATAATTTTGTACAATTAGCAGTTGAACATACTGATTCTAGAATAGGAAATCATGAAATGCTATCACATGAACATTGGAGAAGTTCATTTATGATTTCATATTGGGAATATAGTGTATATGGATTAATTGGGGCTGCTTGTGCTAGTATTACGGTATGTATGATGGCTATACTTTCAATGAAAAATGAACGATTTCGTATTGTATCATTTGTAAGTATTCATATATTAGCTTTATTTAACAATAAAACTATTACAACCGTGAAGCAAAAAAGAAAACAATCCGCTTAACCACCTTATTATCTGAAATATAAAGAAAATGAATTATCTTGAATTAACGTGAGTGAGATATAACGCCAGTAGATTTTTAGATCAAATTTATTGTAAATGAGACGAGTGGTTGGCTTATCGTCATTTTGTTTGGCTCCGAATGGAGTCAGATGTTTGTAAAAAAAAGTTTTTATACAAACATACGACCCGAAAACGGGTCGCACACATTTTTCTACAAGTATAAATACTTGGCAAAAAAGTGAAACTACCAATGACTTGTAACAAATACTGGATAAAAGTCGGGTTGGATTATTTACACCGAATTCATGTCAATTAACGCGAGTTCGGTATAGCAATCTTTTGCATTTCACCCTTTTTCCGTAGAAAATACAGCTCGGTAGAACAGAATCCTAATCCTTGCGCTTATCATCCTGTAGGGATGATCCGTTAATAGGGTGCATACCTACGGCAAGCACCCTTTCTTCTGTCCCTTTCATATAGAGCGAATATCCCGATGGGATATTTCCTTCTTCTACGGATGAAAAGAGCTGTCCAGGTTTTTTTTTTGACTTACTCGTACTGCTTCGTGAACCCTCTTGCTAAGTTTGTTTGTATGACATGCCGTTGTTTCTACTTCGTAGGTATAACTCACGTTAAATCAGCTTGGAAGAAGAACCAGAAAGCAGTGTATAGATAAGCCATATCAGCCTTTCGGATGCCTGCCAAACGCAAAAAAAAGTTGCAACCTGAATGATTGCAACTTTTACCACTATATGTATCTTGAAACATTCCTCTACGAACAACAACTTCCGAGGCTTGCCACCAAGTTTCGGTCGCCAAAAGCATTGTCAACACGCGCCACATTAACCCAGAACTTGTTTTCAGCCACAAAATCCAGCGGATAGATGGCTTTGCTCCTAGGATAGGCATGTTTCCACTCGTCGGCAACAGCCTCATACTCCGGATGCGGAGCATTCACCAGCACATTATCCTGCAAGCTAAATTCCCCTTGCTGCACTTCACGGATTTCTTCGCGAATTTGGGTCATGGCTGCCACAAAGCGATCGAGCTCAGCAAGGCTTTCGCTCTCTGTTGGTTCAATCATCAATGTTCCATGAATGGGGAACGACAAGGTGGGAGCGTGGTAGCCATAGTCGATCAATCGCTTGGCAATGTCGGTTTCGCTTATACCTGACTCGTCCTTGATATTACGGCATTCGAGAATCAATTCGTGCGCCACACGTCCTTTTTCTCCGCGGAACAAAACATCATACGACCCTTGTAGGCTATCCGCCAAGTAGTTGGCATTCAGGATAGCCGCCTGGGTGGCCAAGGTAAGCCCTGTCGCACCCATCATCCGGATGTATCCGTAAGTAATGGTAAGTATCCCCGCACTTCCATAGGGAGCGGACGCCACAGTATTCAAATCACTTTCGTTCAAGAAGTTGTGATGCGGCATAAAGGGAATCAAATGTTCGGCCATGCAGATAGGTCCTTCGCCGGGTCCACCTCCACCATGGGGAATGGCAAACGTTTTGTGCAGGTTCAAGTGGCAGACGTCTGCTCCAATTGTTCCCGGATTGGTGAGTCCAACCTGCGCATTCATGTTTGCACCATCCATATACACTTGCCCGCCGTTTTCATGAATGATCCTTATCATCTCCCGGATTCCGGTCTCGAATATTCCGTTAGTGGAAGGATAAGTAATCATGAAGGCAGATAGATTATCTCTGTTGCTTTCGGCCTTTTTGCGAAGATCTTCCAATTTCACGTTTCCAAATTCATCGCACTCCACCACTACCACATCCAAGCCGGCTTGGGCTGCCGATGCAGGGTTCGTTCCGTGAGCGGAAGCAGGGATCAACACAATGTTGCGTTGTCCTTCTCCTTTATCTTGCTGGTAAGCACGAATGGTCATCAATCCGGCAAATTCTCCGGCTGCACCTGAGTTGGGCTGGAAGCTCACTCCCGGTAAACCGGTAATTTCACCTAAGCAAGAAGCCAGGTCGGCAATCATTTCCGAATAGCCCGAAACCTGATCGAGCGGTGCAAACGGATGGATATTTTGCAGCCCGCTGAGTCCCAACGGAAGCAACTCAGAAGCAGCGTTGAGCTTCATCGTGCACGAACCGAGGGGAATCATGGAATGAGCCAAGGATATATCCCTGCGTTCCAACTTTTTGATGTAGCGCATCAGCTCGGTTTCGGTGTGATAAGAATTGAAAACATCGTGCTGCAGATAATGGCTTGTGCGGAGAAACGAACTTTTGATCGTCAATTTCTCGCCCAGATCGTCCACCATCTGGATGTTACTTGCCTTTGCAGCCAAAGCAAAGACCGCCAATATCTCGTGAATTCGATAATCAGTGATAGTTTCTCCTATGCTGATTCCTATTTCACCAGAAGCGAAATACCGAAAATTTACCTCCCGCATTTCCGCCAAATCCTTGATTGTTTCTTGCGAAATACCCTCGGGAAGAGCTATTTTCAGCGTATCGAAATATTGTTCGTTCAATTGCTTGTATCCCCAGCCCGCAATCTCATCAGCAAGGATGCTTGCAGCCGAATGAATACGGTAGGCTATGTCTTTCAATCCACTTTCCCCGTGATAAACAGCATAGAAAGACGACATTATCGCCAAGAGGGCTTGCGCCGTACAGATATTCGAGGTGGCCTTTTCTCGTTTGATATGCTGTTCGCGCGTTTGCAAGGCCATGCGCAAGGCCGGTTTCCCATACGCATCTTTCGACATGCCGATTATCCGGCCTGGGATGAAACGCTTGAAATCGTCTTTAGTGGCAAAAAAAGCTGCCGAAGGGCCTCCGTAGAACATTGGCACTCCCAGCCGCTGGCTACTACCGAAGGCGATGTCCCCACCCCATTCTCCCGGAGGAGTGAGCAGCAAGAGAGCCATCAGGTCGGTGGCCACTGCCACCTTGCAATCGAAAGAGTGTGCTTTCTGCGTGAAACCGATATAATCCTCAATGCTCCCGTTGGAATTCGGATATTGGACGATAGCGCCAAAATAACTTTCGTTGAGTTCCACCACGCGGTAATCGCCCACAACCACCTCGATGCCTTGCACTTTGGAACGGGTGTTGATTACAGCCAAAGTTTGAGGGAAGACATGTTGATCAACAAACACTTTGCTTACGCCTTCTTTCACTTGGTTGCGCGAGCGAAGGTTATACATCATTGTCACAGCCTCAGCTGCGGCGGTGGCTTCATCCAGCAGGGAACAATTCGCCAACGGCAAGGCCGTGAGTTCGCTCACCACTGTCTGGAAATTGTAGAGTGCTTCCAAGCGCCCTTGCGATATTTCCGCCTGATATGGAGTGTAGGAAGTGTACCAGCAAGGATTTTCAAACACATTGCGGTAAATAGCGGCAGGCGTTACGGTTTCGTACCAGCCCATGCCGATATAGGAATTATACACCCGGTTCTGAGATGCCAAAAATTGAATATGCTCGGCATATTCATTCTCGCTAAGCTCTTCCGGCAAATTGAGGCCCGCTTTAAGCCGGATGTCGGAAGGAATGGTTTGTTCGATTAGCTCGTCCAGCGAAGCCGCGCCAATCTTAGACAGCATCACCTGCTGCTCGGAAAGATTGATTCCGACATGGCGGTGGCTGAATTGTTCTGTCTTCATAAAAATAGATAGTTATAGTCCGTTAATAGGCAGGAAAATGAACCTCCCGCATTCAATCTATGTAATTAGCAGAATAAATTGTTGTATTTTCTAACGCAAAATATGCCCTTAGCTATTAGCTGATAGCTGTTAGAAAAGGCTAATGGCTAAAAACTATTGGCTATCGGCTTATACATTTCACGACAACAAATCATTCTTATTATATATACGTATATACGCAAAAAAAGTCCGGTTTACAGCAGATAGGGATTGTTCTTCTGTTCGTAACCGATGGTGGTGCAAGGGCCATGACCAGAATAGACAATGGTGTCGGATGGAAGCTTGAAAAGCTTTTGACGGATGCCTCCGATCAATTGCTCGAAATTGCCGCCTTCAAGATCGGTGCGCCCAATGCTTCCTCTGAAAAGCACGTCCCCGACAAATGCGCATTGTCCCTCCTCGCTGTAAAACACAACGCTTCCCGGCGAGTGTCCCGGCACTTCAAGCACAGCAAGTTTCTGATTACCAAAGCATATCACATCATTTTCCTGAATATACGTGCCGATGGATGGCTTTTCACCTTGGTCCGGGAAACCAAACATTTTCAATTGAGTGGACATCTTATCGAGCAGGAATTCGTCCTTTGCATGGGCATGGGTGAGCATTCCGAGGCGTTCCTCGATAAACTTGCAGCCAAACACATGATCGAAATGCAAGTGAGTGTTCAGCAGATGCTTCACCACCAAATCGTTGTCGAGAATAAAATCCAGCAACTCCATTTTCTCGTCCGGATAAAAACAACCCGGGTCAATAATCACACATTCATTCGTCTCGTCATACGCCACATACGTGTTCTCCCGAATGGGATTGAATTCAAACTGCTTAATTTTCATCTAAAAAGAATTTTCCACAAAATTATCATTATTCTACAACATACGAGCTAATAAAAAGTTAAAGCCCGGACTATAGAAACCATTCCATTTTCAGCGTTATTTATCTATCAAAAAATTGAAATACAATATATTACATTGTTTCAACAGCCAATCCCATCAAATTCACAGATGAACATTTATAAAATTTTAAAACTATCCAAACGAATTCGCAATTCACACATCAATCTGGCAGGCATTTTCGTCTTCCATGTATTTCGGCGCAGATACCTTGGCATTTTCTTGGACCCGGTGCTGGCCTGCGATCTTCGCTGCCAAATATGCCACTTCAGCGAGGGAGCTTACCGGAAAAACCTTTCGAAAAAGATGTTGGATGTGCAGCAGATTGAGAAACGATCAAAAGCCTTCTTCTACAGGGCTCTCAAACTTCAAATTGGATGTGCAGCAGAGCCTACCGTTTACAAAGGCTTGGCTACCATCATAAAATTTGGAAAAGATTTCTTCAAGGTATTTAGGCATATCGACATCGACTCGCTCCAGATGAGGCCAATTGTGAGCCGGGAAAATACCTCATAGACCAATTTTGATGACACGGAAATCATTAGCAAATACGATGTGAATTTGGCTGCCGTCAAAGAAGAAGCCCTGCGGGGAAACATAACATGCATTGCCCCCCTCAAAAACCAATTGATGCAGGAAGGAGACAGTATCCTGAATGAAAACATAATGAAGTCAACCTATTGCTGCATTTCACCGAATTATGCTTGGAGAAATGATTTTGACCTCGAAAACGACACATTCGAAAGCTACGGTAAACGCACGCACACTGCCTTTCATCTATTTAAGAATATATTCAAAAGAAACAGGATACAAAATAAGAAAAGAGACATTTCAACTACGACGTAGATTAGCCCCAAACGCTCTACAAAGGCACATAGACCACTTTCTTGGTCTCGAAAAAATTCCCTTCGAAGCAATCACTCAAATTCGTGAAGTATGCCACGTTTCTTAGAGGAGGATACCTCATGACCCAGTTTCCCGCCCCCACAAGTCAAGGGCTAAGAGTCTTCGTATCCTAACACAAACTACTTTCCTTCGATTAGAATTAGAAAATGTTCGCTCACCTACACATTCCCCCATTTATTCCATTTCGAAATTCAAAATTGACATAAACGCACATGGATGAAAGAGTCTTCCCCCACATGGAAGTTAAACAAAGTTAACGGGATGGTAATATGAATCGCCCCCTGCGTAATACTACACAAAGAGAGACTAACTCAATATAAAATGAAAACAGAAACTTTACAAAATCTACAGTAAAATAAGCAACAAAAATCAGACAAATCTCACTTCGAAAGAATCTTGACCAAAATCCTCCAGCAAAACGATATAAAATGAATGACCAATTACAACACCTGATATCCCGCTATTTCTCAAGGAAGATTTCCCACAAGGAGTATTTTCACCTGAAAAAGGCACTTGGAGGCGCAAGTGACAAAGAACTTTCGGAAATATTTTCCGAACAATGGAGTCGTTTTGAAACCTCCAAACGGCACAACATCCCAGAATTTGCGCGGATCAGCCGCCAGATTGGACTTGATCGGGAAACGGAGGTTAGCCAACCGACCCCCAAGTGGTATGCTGCAGCGTTAAAGATAGCTGCCATGCTCTTGCTGCCATTGTTCATCAGCCTTTCCGCCTATTTCTATTTCAAAAGCAAGGCTGGCGACGCGTTCTTCAACCAAGAATATACCGTGGTCATGCACAACGGCGACCGTGGAGAAGTGATATTGCCCGACGGAAGCAAAGTGTATCTCAATTCGGCGACAACCATCTCTTATGCTCCCGATTTTGGAAAAAAAACACGCACCATCACCCTCAACGGTGAAGCCATGCTCCAAGTCGCCAAGAACAAGAGCAAACCTTTTCTTGTAGAAACCCGGACAATGACCGTGAGGGTATTAGGTACCACTTTCAATGTCAGGGCACGCAACAACGACAGCACTTCCGAAACATCCTTGATCGAAGGGGCAGTAAACATTACCACCAAAGAAAGCCATCCCCGCACATTGAGCCTGAAACCAAACCAAAAAGCGGTAGTAAATCTTTACGAAGGAAAAGCATCCGTCGAGAAAACCGACCTCTATGCGGAAACCGCCTGGAAACGGGGAGAACTCATATTCCGCTCGTCCTCTTTTGACGAAATAGCCAAGGAACTGGAGATCTTCTATGGAGTGGAAATCAGCTTAACGGGTACCGGCAACCGCAAGGAACATTTTTCAGGAACTTTCCAGGAAGACAATCTGGGAGCAGCTCTTCGCATCCTCCAGCAACACTATCATTTCTCCTACTCCATTGTCGGTGAAAAAGCTACAATCACATTCTACTAATTCCCGATTTTTCTTCTTAACAAAATATATTCACTCTTAACCTTAATCAAAATAAGCTATGAAACGACAAGCAATGCACAACCAACCGAGACAGAAGAAACTCAACAAACGAGTTATCCAAGTTATTCTTGTATGTTGGTTCTCCCTGGCTTACATGACTCCCTCTCTTGCACAAACAGCCTCTTTGTCTGTACAAAAAACAACACTGAAGAGCCTCCTTGAACAGATCGAGAAGCAAGCCGGATGCCATTTCACTTACATGGATTCCGAACTTCCCTCCAATGCAGATGTTTCTGTTAATGCACAGAACCAGTCAGTTGAAAAAATCCTCGATCAAGTATTAACAAGCCGCGGCCTCACCTACACACGCGCCGGCAAAAACTTTGCCATCAAGCGAAAAAACGGACCTGCCGTACCCGAAATGCAAGTGGCAAATGCAACCCCCATAACAGTCAGGGGTACGGTAAAAGATGAGAACGGAGAACCTGTTATTGGAGCCACGATTACTCCCGTAAATGGCAAGGGTGTGGGAACTGTGACCGACCTCAACGGGCAATTCAGCATGGACGTGCCCGAAAATTCTGTCCTGAAAGTTTCATTCATTGGATACCTCACCCAAGAAGTGAAAGCCCTTTCAAAAAAGAATCTGAACATAACTTTGAAGGATAATGCCAAAATAATAGACGAAGTTGTCGTGATCGGCTATTCGACAATAGCAAAGAAAAAACTGGCTACAGCCATTTCTTCCATAAAGATGGACAATGTTGACAAAGGGGCAAGCTTGAATGCGATACAATCCATTCAAGGAAAAATACCAGGGGTGCAGATTTTCACACCTTCTGGAATTCCCGGTGAAAACCCCAATGTCGTCATTAGGGGTGTCAATTCGTTTACTGGCTCCGTGTCGCCACTATATGTAGTTGACGGAATTTTATTGGATAGTTATCCCAATATGAATCAAAATGACATAGAAAGTATCGATGTGTTGAAAGATGCTTCTTCTTCAGCAATCTATGGCTCACGCGGAAATAACGGCGTGGTAATCATTACGACCAAACAGGGCAAAAAAGGAAAAAGCCGTATCGAATTCAATTCCCGGTTTGGGACAGGAAGCGTAGCCCAAGATATAAAGATGGCAAACTCCGCTGAATATACAGATGTCATGACTGCAGCTGTCAACAATTACAATGCACAAAAAAATGCGAATATTGTCTTCGATATACCAGACGAGATAGAAGAAACCGACTGGGTATCTCTTATTTCCAACAAACATTCCCAAAATATTGAGAACAATGTAAGTCTCACTGGTGGCGATGACAAAACATCCTTTTTTGCCTCGATCGGAAATAGCATTCAGCAAGGCTATATCAGGACTAGCAAGGCGGAACAGTACAATTTCCGCACCAACTTGTCTCACAAATTCAGTAAGACACTGAAAGTCAATGTTAGTTTGGCTGTAAATAATAAACGGCTTCGAAAAGTCGAGCAGGAAAGTAGTTCGTTGAAAGTATTGCGCACAGCCAGAGAAGAACAACCTTGGTACGGACCTTATGACCAAGATGGGAATTACAAAGTCAACGGGACAACATCAATCGTGAGGCACAATCCGGTGATGCTTATCAATGAAGAAAAATGGACGTCGAATGCTCTTACCGGGCTGGGAAACATAGGCTTTGAATTCACGCCAATCAAAGGCCTAAAGTATTCACCGAGTGTCAATTTTTACGGATATCTGACAGACGGACGAAAAAAAATCACAGAAAAAAATGATGCAAGGAAGAGCTCTTGGAAAGCAATAGCCCAAAACAGGGATGAAAGTTACAGGTACACGATAACCAATACGTTAAGCTACGAAGGCACTTTCTCTGATATAAATTACAGTGCATTAGTTGGGCATGAGTTTTTCCAGCGCACGTTCGAAAATTTTGGAGCGCAAAGTGATTCTTACGGGGCATTTCCTTCTTCCGATTTTGATTTGATCAATGCTGGAGATAACATATATGCTGATGATATTAGCTACGGTGGCTACAATATCGAGTCTTACTTTGGACGTGTCAGCCTTGATTACAAATCCAAATACCTTTTTAATGCAAGTTTAAGGCGCGATGCAGCTTCAAAGCTCCCCAAAAAATCCAGAAACGGATATTTTCCTGCAGCTTCCTTCGGATGGAGGGTAAGCGACGAAGCTTTTTTTCCAAAGAATAAATTCGTGAATGGACTGAAATTCAGATTGAGCTGGGGGAATACCGGAAACCTGGGACCCATTGATTATTACAATTCCTATTCATTAGTCTCGTCAAAGGGAAAGGGCTATAATGGACAGTCCGGATATTCACTGGATTCAGATGCACGATCCATAAAATGGGAAGTTCAAAACCAACTAAATCTTGGAGTCGATTTTGAAATGCTTAAAGGCCGAATTGCGATGGAGGTGGATTTGTATCGTAAGGCATCAGGTAATTTGTTGTATGATAGCCCAATACAAACTACGTCTGGGTTTGAAAATATAATCAGAAACGTTGGTTCTGTAAGAAATCTTGGTTTGGATTATTCAATCAATGCCAAAATCCTGACAGGGGATCTCAAGTGGAACTTGGGTGGCAACATCACGTTTGTGAAAAACAAGATGGTCTCGCTGTATGACACTGCCCCGGATATATTCACCGTCACAGGATCTGGCAGTAACCTATTTGGAGGTAGCGTACATTCTTTTATTGTTGGAAGACCTGTCAGCACATTTTACATGCTCAATATGTTGGGTATCTATCAAAAAGATGCAGATGTCCCCGAAAAGTTATATGCCAATGGTGTAAGAGCTGGAGATATTATGTATGAAGACATTGATGGAGACGGAGACATCAGTACAGATACGGACAGGAAAGATGTTGGTAAGGCAATTCCGGACTTCTATGGCGGAATAAACACTTCACTTTCGTGGAAAGGAATCGACTTGACAATCAATGGGCGATATTCTGTCGGTGGGAAAATATTTGCATCCTGGATGGGTTCCAATGGAGTAGAGGGAACTGACAATCCTGCGATGGCAATATCTAAGCGTGGCA
>MKRS01000330.1 GCA_001897035.1 Bacteroidales bacterium 45-6 | reverse complement strand
AAGACATCCGGAAGCTCAAGCAGGGATTTGAAATCCAACGCCCCACGTATTCCTACCTCACTTGCGAACGCCAGGAAGAGACGATCTTGGTGGAACCCAAGAAAATACTGCTTGTTGAAGGCATCCTGATCTACACTTTCCTTCCGTTGTGCGAAGAGATGAACATGAAAGTATATCTCGAAGTTCCGGCCGACCAACGGCTGACCCGCATCATCGAGCGCGACATGGAGTCCAGGGGACGTACCACCAAGGACGTTATCGACCGCTATTACAAAACGGTGCGGCCCATGCACGAAGAGTTCATCGAACCTTCCCGCCAGCAGGCCGACATGCTGGTGATGGGAGGTGGATTGAACGAGAAGGCCGCCGACTTCATTGCATCCGCCATTCTTCAGAAAATCAGTTGTTGAACACCCCGACATCTTTTTAATACGCTATGCGAATAGACATTATTACCGTTTTGCCCGAAATGTTAGAAGGCTCCATCAACTGCTCCATCCTGAAAAGGGCCAGGGACAAGGGACTCGTCGAGATCCACCTGCACAACCTTCGCGACTATTCCACCGACAAACATCACCGCGTGGACGACTATCCCTTTGGTGGGGAAGCCGGGATGGTGATGACCATCGAGCCAATCGACAATGCCATCTCTGCCTTGAAGGCGCAACGGAACTACGACGAAGTGATCTATACTTCTCCTGACGGGGACTTGTTTGACCAAAAAACAGCCAACTCCCTATCATTGCTCGAAAACATCATCATCCTTTGCGGACACTACAAGGGGATCGATTACCGAGTCCGCGAACACCTTATCACTAAAGAGATCTCGATAGGGGATTTTGTGCTGACCGGAGGAGAATTAGCTGCCGCAATGATTGCAGATGCCGTGGTGAGAGTGATTCCCGGCGCCATCGGCGACGAGCAATCGGCCCTCTCCGACTCTTTTCAAGACAACCTGCTGGCACCGCCGGTATATACCCGCCCAGCGGAGTACAAAGGCTGGCGCGTGCCAGACATACTGCTTTCGGGACACGAAGCCAAGATCAACGACTGGAAACACGAACAGGCAGTGGAAAGGACTTTGAGGTTAAGGCCAGATTTGCTGGAGTGAACTGGCAGTGAAAAAACAAAACCGGGACGACAGGCATATCCCAGCCTTTCCCCCCTGAGAATAAAAAAAGGCTCAATGTATTCACATTGAGTCTTTGTTTCTTCAGAGAGAACCTATATGGAATCCATACAGGTTTCTCTTGCTTTGCTTCGCAAAAATTATTTCTTCACAGCAGCAGAATCAGCAGCAGCAGAATCAGCAGGAGCAGCAGCAACTGAATCAGCAGAAGCAGCAGCAGTGTCAGCTACAGCAGTAGTGTCAGTAGCAGGAGCAGCTTCAGAAGCAGCTTTTTTGCAAGAAGCGAAAGAGATTGCTACAAGAGCAACAGCAAATAAAACTAATTTTTTCATTTTCTTTTTCTGTTTAAACGGTAAATGAATTTTTTTATGTTCTCAGTTGATCTCTCAACCGAAATACGGGACAAAGTTATATAGAATTTTGATATGTTACACAACATGAATCCCTTTTTTTTTCAAAATCTTGTTTTTTTTGTGATTTTTCCTAAAATTCGGTGAGCAAATTCAAA